>CAYPCK010000415.1:0-2901 GCA_964409185.1 uncultured Anaerolinea sp.
CACGGAAGTGAAAACGGTCAACGCGATGAGCCCGCCCGCGGGCGAACGCCAGAATGTCGAGTATTCCAACAGGGATCGGTATAAATGCCCGGTGAACAGCCAGACCATGCTCAAGGTCGCCACCCAGGCGGCATAGTTTGACTCACGGTATTTCCAATGGAATAAATAATAGATCACGCCGCTGAATACCGCCGCGATCAACAGCGGGCGAAACATCCAATGCCACGGGACCTGCGAGGCATTTGGGGAATAGATACCGACGATAAAGTAAACCGCAAACAGGAAGGGATGATAGACATGAATGCGGTTCATCTAATTCCGGGCGGCAAGTTGACGCGCTTTTTCCACAAGATCAGGCAGGGCGAAGAGGAATTTTTCCACATCTGCCGACGATGTCACAGCCCCCAACGTCACCCGCAGCGACCCCAAGCCCCACTCGCGCGGTAAGCCGATGGCGTTCATCACCTCGCTAGGTTCGGGATTGCCCGTTTTACAAGCAGAGCCGGAAGAGCAAGCGAAGCCAGCCGCATCGAGAAGCGTCAGCAATAAATTTCCATCCACACCCTTGAAGGCAAAACTGGCATGATGAGGCAGGCGGGAATCCAAATCGCCGGTCAAACGGGAATCGGGGATGGTTTCTAGCACCGCGCCGATGATTTTGTCCCGCAGTAGTCTGACATGAGCAATGCGTTGCTCTCGCTCCTCGGCGGTCAAGCGCAGCGCTTCGGCAAAACCGACGATCAAGGGCACATTTTGCGTCCCTGCCCGAAGGTTGAACTCCTGCCCACCACCAGTCAGGTGCGAGATCAGCGTCGTCCCCTTGCGGACGTACAACGCGCCGACGCCTTTGGGTCCGTAGAATTTGTGCGCGCCGAGCGACAGCAGATCCACGCCGAGTTCGTTCACATCTACCGGAAAATACGCCGCGGCTTGCACCGCGTCGGTGTGGAATAGAATTTTGTTCGCGCGGCACAGCTCGGCAATTTCACGAACGGGGTTGATCGTGCCAATCTCGTTGTTGGCATACATCACAGAGACGATCGCCGTATTATCGCAGATCGCCTTCGCAACCGATTCGGCAGTGACAAAGCCGCGTTCATCCACATCGAGCCATTCGATTTGAAAACCTTCGTACTTTCCAAGATGCTCAAGGGTTTTAGTAACAGCAGGATGTTCCGCGCGCGATGCGAGAATCCAATTTGCGCCGGTCATCTCGCGCATGGCGTACGCCGCCCCGCGAATCGCAAGATTATCCGATTCAGAACCGCACGATGTGAAAATGATTTCACTTGGGAGACAATTCAACACCCGCGCGACAGTCTCACGCGCCGAATCGATCGCGGCTTCGGCAACCTGTCCGTAGCGGTGAACAGACGAAGGGTTGCCAAACGAAGCGGTGAAGAACGGCGACATCGCTTCTACTACGCGCGAGTCCACGGGTGTGGTCGCGGAATAATCCAGATAAATCATGGATGAGATTATAGCATGCTGACCGTAGGAGAATTGTAGGGTGGGCTTGCCTGTTCGGGTATTCGATTCCATGTAAAATAGCGGCTCGATGAAAGGAGAACGAATGAAAGCACGTTTGATTATTTTGGGGATTTGCGCGATAGCGATCGCCTCGTGCGGAGGCGGCGCAGCAGAACCCACCGCGACTCCGACATTCAGCGCAGACCAAATTCAGACCGTGGCTGTGGAAACATTCTCGGCGGCTCTCACCCAGACCGCGCTTGTTTCGCCATCGGAGACTCCCGTCCCCACCCTGACCTCCTCCGCCACCTTCGCCCCGCTTGCCACCCTCCCCGGCGGAACGACACCGCAAGGGCTACCCACCTCCGCCGCCACAACACCCTGCTATAGACTCGCGTACGTGAGCGATGTGACCATTCCGGACAATACCGCAATCACAGCGGGGCAAACATTTACGAAAACCTGGAAAGTCGCGAACACCGGCTCGTGCGCCTGGGATGCCGGGTTTAAATTTTCACTGGTAAGCGGAGACGCCATGGGCGGCGCAACCTACACCCTGCCCTCGGCTGTGCCCGCAAACAGCACACTCGACATTTCCATTGACATGACGGCTCCATCCAAGACCGGGACCATCCGCGGCGATTGGCGCATGTCCACTGCCGGCGGGCAGGTCTTTGGCGATATTGTTTACGTCCAGATCGTGGTTAGCGCTACAACCGGCACACCCGCCACCGCCACGAACACCGCCACAACGGCAACGGGCACGGCGACCCCAACCACCACGCCGGCCGTTATTCCCACAACACCGTAACAAGAAATCCCTTCGCAATTCAGCGAAGGGATTTCTTCACCCCAACATCCACGGAAATTCAAATCCCCGCGTTGCTCAACGCGTTCATCACGCTGGACAATGCCGTGGTGAGCGCCGGGTGCGTAACCTCGAAGTGCGCGATGGTTTCCCGCAGGCGCTCCAGCGAAAAATCGTTGGAGCCATCGGGTTCCGCGCCTTCCAGAATTTTTTGAATATCCGCGTCCAGCGCGCGCAACAATTCGCGCCCCTTTTCATCCACGTCCCCCGCCGCGGAGAGTTCGTCCCGTACCTGCTCAAGAAGTTGCGATAGATTTTTTTCAGTCATGACAGCCTCGCTTTCCACTGGGGATACCATCATTGTACGACCGGTATCCGATCCATACAATATCTCGCGCGTTGCCCGCTCGATCTCCTCGTAGACCCGGTTCACTTCTTCCTTCATTTCCGCCGAGACTCCCGCCGTTTGGGGGATGAACTTCACCAGGTCCTTCGCCTGCCGCATCAGGTCTTTGACGCTGGCGATGTACGAGAAATCCGATTTACCGAGCCCTGTCGAGGGGACGGGCAAATCGCGCGCCTGCTGAATCAACTTGCGGGCGCGGGCGATGCGTTTTGTGGCT
>CAYPCK010000416.1:0-2898 GCA_964409185.1 uncultured Anaerolinea sp.
AGATCACACGCACAGCGGGGTGTTCCACCAGCGCCCTGCCAATGTCTGCGCCGGGCGCCATAAGCAGGTTGAACACACCGGCAGGGATACCCGCCTCTTCAAATACTTTCACGAACGCGGCGGAAATTGCTGGCGTTTCAGGAGATGGCTTCCAAATGATCGTGTTGCCCGCCACCAGCGCGGGGAAAATTTTCCACGATGGAACGGCAATCGGAAAATTCCACGGCGTGATTAATCCGACGATTCCCGCAGGGTCGCGCACTGCCATGCCGAATTTGTTCATCATTTCAACCGGCGCAGTGTAGCCGAGCAAGCGCCGTCCCTCGCCGCCCATGTAATACGCCATGTCAATCGCTTCCTGCACATCGCCGCGCGCTTCGGCGATCACCTTGCCCATATCGCGCGTGAGCAGTTGCGCGAGTTCCTCTTTTTTTTGTTTGAGAATGTCGCCGACTTTGAATAGCATCTCGCCCCGGATCGGGGCGGGAGTGAGCCGCCACGCGTTGAAGGCGTTCTTCGCCGCCTCCACTGCCGCGCCCACATCGGAAATTTCCGCTTGCGCGATCTCCGCTACGTGTTCTTCGTTGGCTGGATTAATGGTCTGAAATGTACTTTTTCCCTTGACCCACTTGCCATTGATGAAGTTTTGAAATTCCATGCTCAGACCTTCTTCGTGGATTTTCGTACAAGCGGGATTATAGCATCTGGGATGCGAAAGTCAATCGAATTATGTAAAAATATTTTGCCGTAAATAAAATCGTGAGTATAATCACCTCATGGCTATGACAACCGCCCGACACAAGGTATTGGCATATCTGACCAAGAATCGAACTGCTTCGGCGCGGGAAATTTCACGCGGACTTAAGATGTCGGCGGCGACGGTGCGCCATCATCTGCGCGTCCTTCTTTCGGACGGGCGGCTTGAATCGGCTTCCGCGCGCGGACTCGCCGGACGCGGCAGACCTGAGAAGGTGTATTCCATTCCACGGGCGGCGTTGGGGGATAATTTGTCGGCGTTGAGTCAGGCTGTTTGGGCAGAAGCAGGTTCGGTTAAAGTGGAAGCGCTCGCGAAGCGCCTGGCGGGCGACTCCAATTTCAAGAGTCAGCCCGTGTCGAAGCGATTGAATCTCGTCGTCGAGAAATTGAATCAGATGAACTATCACGCGCGCTGGGAGGCAGGCGCGGGCGGACCGCGAATCATCTTTGGGCATTGCCCGTATGCGGCGATTTTGGCGAAGCGACCCGAGTTGTGCAAAATGGATGCGGCGTTGTTGAATGAATTATTCGGCGACGAGTTCGAGCAGATTGTGAAGATTGAAAATTATCAGGGGTCGTGTGTGTTTGTGAAGTGATTCGGTGGTCGAGTAGGGGCGGTGTTCGTACGCCCCGTATCGAGACCACAGGTTCGCATAAAATTTCTGTTACAAGATTACTTTTGAGAACTGTTGGTTTCGATATGCCCCCGCTCCGCTTCGGGTTACTCAACCACCGATGTATGAAGTTAGGAGAATCATGTCCATCGTAAACCATGCGCCAACGTTGACGTTGGCAGATGCAAAACAAATTGCCGATAAGTTTTATGGCTTGAGTGGCGACGTCCGCCAACTGCCCAGCGAACGCGACCAGAATTTTTTAGTGACAACCGCTGGTGTTCGCCGTGTATTGAAAATTGCCAATGCCACCGAAGAGCGCGCGCTGTTGGAAGCGCAGAATGCGGTGATGGAACACGTGGCGGAGTTGGGATACCTGCCGCGGGTGATTCGCTCGGTAAACGGTGAGGTGATCGAAAGTATCAATGTCAACGGCAGGTCGCATTTTGCGCGACTGGTCTCGTATGTGGATGGCACACCGATGGGAACGGTGAAGCGACATTCCTCTGAGTTGATGTTTGATTTAGGGCGGAAGTTGGGCGAGTTGGATTCTGTGTTGGTGGGCTTTGATAGTTTTGCCTTTCACCGAGATTTTCATTGGGACTTTGCGAACGGGCAGGCGATCATCCGAAAGAATTTGAAGTTGGTAAAAGACAAAAAACTGCGGATGATGGTGATGTCGTTGGTTGAGAATTTTGAAACATTCACTGCGCCGTTATTGCCACTTCTGCCGAAGAGCATCATCTATAACGATGCCAATGATTACAATGTGTTGGTCGGCGGTGGGACGGATTTATACTCACGCAACCAATCAGTAACAGGGTTTATTGACTTGGGCGACATGGTTCACAGTTACACGGTCGGCGATTTGGCGATAGCGATTGCTTATGCGATTTTGGATAAGCCGGATCTGCTGGCGGTGGCGGCGGAGATTGTGAAAGGCTACAACTCAGCCTTTGAATTGACCGATGATGAGGTTGCATCGTTGTGGGGGTTGGTCACATTGCGACTATGCATGAGCGTGTGCATTGGCGCAGAGCAACAACAGCATCAGGCTGATAATGAATATCTTGGCATCAGCCAAGGACCAATTCGCAACACGTTACCAAAACTGCTCAAGATTCCTCCACGCTTTGCGGAGGCAACCTTCCGTGCGGCGTGTGGGTTGACTCCGTTCCCGTCAGCGCCGAAGGTGGTGGCTTGGTTGAAGAAAAATGCCAGGTTGTTTGCTCAAGTTCTACCGTACGATTTGAAGCGTGAACCTTCCGTCGTGTTGGATTTGGGGATTGCCAGTCCGTTACTGGAAGGGAATCCAGCCGAAACCGACGAGCCAAAGCTGACGAAGCGTATCAACGCCTTGATGATAGAAGCGGGTGTGAAGGTTGCTGTTGGTCAATACGATGAAGCCCGCTATATTTACACATCGCCCGCGTTTCAGGTCGGCGGCGGGTTGACCGATGAAACTCGCACAACCCATCTCGGCATTGATTTATTCGCCGAAGCGGGGACGCCCGTCCGCGCGCCGTTG
>CAYPCK010000417.1:0-2889 GCA_964409185.1 uncultured Anaerolinea sp.
GCGTCTTGTGATTCGACCAACCCGGTATCGGTCGCATGAACATGAATTGATCGAGCATGAGTTGGCCGTGGTTGATATCGCCTTCGGTGAGACCGTAGGTGGTCTCTAAATCAAGAGGAGTGATTGTTTTTACAGCAGAGACTTGAGACTTGAGACTGGGGAAGTATTCGGAGAGAGTTTCTATCGCTACTTTCTCGATTGTCTTAGTCTCCAGTCTCCAGTCTCCAGTCTTCAATTGGTAGGGCGCGAATTGAAAGTGAATAGAAATAACATTACCCGAAGTGGTGACTTCAAGATACGGCTTCCCTGAAATTTCGCCGTACTTCGATGCGTCGTACGCTTTCTCGAGATATTTGATGGAGGGCGCAACGGCGACGGTTCCTTCTGGAATTCCATGTTTGCCATCGGTCAACAAATGCGCCTTCGCCACCGATCCGCGCATTTTGATGGATTGTGTATGCCAGACAAATTCAGGTGGTAAATCTTTTGCGCCGACAAGTTTGAGTAATGTATGTTTCGGGTCGGCGGCGGAAAGAATCACATCGGCGGTGATTTCTTCTCCATTGGCGAGAACAACCCCTTTGGCAATTTGACTTTCGATTTTGATGCTGGCTACTTCCGCCTCGGTGCGGAGTTCACCACCGAAGGCTTTCACAGCATTTGCCAAAGCGGACGTGATCTCACCCGCCTTGCCGACATTTATATGCGATAGTCCACCGCGATTCAGCCAGTTGTGGATCAGAGTGTAGCCCGTCCCTGCGGACATGGGTCCAAGCGTGGAGCCGTGAATCGCCACCGAAGCAATTGCCGCTTTGACAATTTCGGACTCGAAATATTCCTCCACCAGTTCTTGCGCGGTCATCGGCAGGGCGCGGATGAAGTTGAGCATGTCCTTGCGACCCGCGAGGCGCAATTCGAGACCGAGTTCGAGCAAGCCAAACCCTTCGCGGATGCCGAAGTTCATCGGCAGGCGCGGCATGAGGGTGGCATAGGTCACGTCCATGATCTGCGCCGCCTTATCCATGAAGCGCACGAATTCGGGGAAGCGCGCCGCGTCTTTTTCGGAGATGCGTTTGATGGACTCGGCATCGAGGGTGAGGTGGTTGCCGTCTGGTTGAAGAGAAATGAAAGCTGGCTTCTCGTTTACGTTGGGAAGCGGGAGTTTCAAATCCTTGATGATGTCAGGGCGGAGGGTTCCGCCTGTCCAAACGGCGTCAGCGGTGAAGCCTTCACCGAAAGATTCGGTCACAACCGAGCCGCCGACGATGGCGCGGCGTTCGAGGACGAGAACTTTTTTGCCTTGTTTTGCTAGATACGCGGCGGCGACAAGTCCATTGTGCCCCGCGCCGATGATGATGGAGTTGTAGTGATTTGTCATGAATGATTCCTAATTACTTAATTTGAAACGTAGACCAAACTCCATTTCGCAGCATCAACTTCCAGTTAAGCAAGCGACGCGTTGAGCCTGTCGAAACGAAGCGTGGTCTCGATACGCCGCGACCCTGTAAATCATCAGGGCAGGCGAACAAGAGCGCGGCTACTCGACCACCGTTCATCCAACAAAAATTCTCCACTTCTCCAATCCTCAATCACTAATCTCCAGTCTCCAATCTCCAATTACAACTTCCCATCCTTAAGTATTTCCTTCGCCGCCAACATCCCCGCCGCGCCCATCACGCCGCCGCCGGGGTGCGCGCCGCTTGCGCCGAAGTAATATCCTTTAAGCGGGGTGCGGAAATCTGCCCATTGCGGGGTGGGACGCAGGAAAAATATTTGATGCAATAAAAGTTCGCCGTGAAAAATATTTCCGCCCGTGATGCCCGCGATGGCTTCGATATCTTTTGGCGAAATCACTTGCATGCCCACAATACATTTGCGAATGTTCGGCGCGTATTCTTCGATGGTTGAAATCACGGCTTCGCCCAATTGATTTCTTCTTTCATCATTCCAGCCGCCTTCCAAATCATACGGCGCATATTGCACGAAGCAAGACATCACATGCTGCCCAGGCGGCGCCATATCGGGGTCAATCATCGAAGGAAAAATCATATCGAGATACGGACGTTTTGAAATTTGCCCATACTTCGCATCGTCATACGCGCGTTCAATATAATCAATGCTCGGGCTGATCGAAACCGCGCCGCGATGCAAAACCGAATCATGACCTTTGCCTTCAAATGGCATTGCTGTAAAGTTTGGCAATTCACTCAATGCAATATTGATCTTGCCCGACGAGCCGCGTGTGCGAAAGTTTTTTATGGATGTGACAAAATCATCAGGTAAATATTTTTGTTCAACAAATTGCAAGAATGTTCTTTTTGGATCAGCCGCTGACATAACAACTTTGGATTGAAGTTCATCGCCGTTTTCGAGAGCGACTCCAACAGCGCGTCCATTCTTAACGATAACCTGCTTCACGCTTGCGTTGACTCTGATCTCCACCCCAAGCGCTTGCGCTGCGTTAAGAATGGAGCCGCTGACTCCGCCAGAACCATTCTTGGCAAAACCCCACGCTCGAAACGCGCCGTCAATTTCGCCCATGTAATGATGAAGCAAAACATACGCCGTGCCTGGTGAACGCGGTCCAAGAAATGTGCCGATAATTCCACTGGCGGCTTTTGTGCCTTTGAGCGCATCGGTCTCAAACCATTCTTCCAACAAATCTGCAGAGGATTGTGTGGCGAGTTTTGCAATCGTATAAAGTTCTTTCTCAGAAAGGCTCACCGCATATTGACCCACTTTCAATAATCCAAGCACATCGCGGATGCTCAACGAAGATGGGTCGGGCGGGATTAAATTGATAATCGGTTTAATCGCTTTCGCCGCGCGCGCCATGACGCGGGAATATTCATCATAGGCTTCCGCGTCCAGCGGCGAATGACGATAAAT
>CAYPCK010000418.1:0-2876 GCA_964409185.1 uncultured Anaerolinea sp.
GGTAGGCTTGCTGGTTGGATTCGTGTCTGGGGTGCCGTTTTTGATCCCGTTGATCGCATATCTTGTGGTTGTTTTGGCGGCATTTTTGCTTCGACAGCGGGTGTGGCAAACTCCCCTTCTGGCGATGTATGTGGTCACCTTTTTAGGCACCCTCGTGTTTCATCTTCTTACACTCGGCGCGTTGCGCCTGACAGGGATCTCACTACCCGTATTAGACGTGTTGGGGTTGCTCACCCTGCCTAGTATTTTGTTGAATTTGCTACTTGCCACACCCATGTATGCTGTGATGCGTGATTTTGCGCGATGGATGTACCCGGCGCGGGAGTTGGAATGAGTCGTCAGTCAGACAATAAATATCAGGTACCTCCCTGGCGTTTGATGCTGGTGTATGGTGTGATTGCCCTCGTTGTTGGGACGATCATCGTCAGGCTTGTCACTCTTCAAATTTTCGGCGGGCAGGCATGGCTCGACCAGGCTGTCGAAAATTATGTGACCGAAGTGAGCATCCCTGCCCAGCGAGGAATTATCTACGACCGCAACGGGTATATCCTTGCGCGCAACATCGCCTCGTACAACGTGGTCATCACCCCTGCGGGTTTACCGGATGACGAAGGGGACATCCAGCAGATCTATCGCGAAGTGTCTGCATTGACCGGCGTACCGGTCGGCGGTCCCGTCACCGATGCGACGCTGGAGAACGCCAAATTATTCTCAGCGTGTGTGCCGGGTCCAAGCATCGCAGACATGGTGGCGCTCGGCGATTCGATCGCGCCGTTCGTTCCCGTCAAGATCATCTGCAATATCAACGAAGAACTGGCGCGCGTCATACGCGAACGTTCGGTGGATTGGCCCGGCGTTGCCCTGGAAATCGAACCGGTGCGCGATTATCCCACCGGCTCCCTGACAGCCAACCTCATTGGGTTTCTAGGACCAATTTCCTCCACCCAGCAAGCCGCCTACGAAGAACGCGGTTTTGTCGCCAACCGCGACAAAATCGGTTACGCCGGTGTCGAAACATCCATGGACGACATCCTGCTCGGCAAAAATGGATTGCGCGTGGTGCAGGAAGACGTGGCAGGCGAAGAACTACGGAATCTCGAAGCGCCCATCCCGCCCACGCCGGGTTACAACGTCACGCTGACGATAGACACGCGCCTGCAAAAAGCGGCAGAAGCCGCGCTGGTGGATGAGATCAACTTTTGGAACACGTATTACGGCACACTCCGCATATCGAGCGGGGTGGTGATCGCCATGAACCCGAAAACCGGTGAAATCCTTGCCATGGTCTCATATCCGACGTTTGAAAATAACCGCATGGCGCGATTCATCCCTGGATATTACTACGAACAATTAATCGAAGACCCGCGCACGCCGCTCGTCAACAACGCCATCTCTGCCGAATTGGCGCCCGGCTCCACGTTTAAACTTTCCACGGCAACCGGCGCATTCAACGAAGGCGTGATCGAAATCGGCAAGATCGTCGAAACGCCGGGGCGCTTGTTGCTGTGCGAACGCTTCCGCCCGACCGACCCATGCACAGAGCGGAACTCCCGCCCGTTCGTGGATTGGATCTACGAACGCAACGGCGTGATCAACGAAGCGGGTTTTGGCTCGCTTGATTTTTTCCGTTGCATCGCCTACTCGAGCAATGTGTGCTTCTATAAACTGGGCGGCGGGTTCGAAGATGAAATCGAAGAAGGGCTGGGCATCTTCCGCCTTGGCGAATACGCCCGGGCGTTGGGATACGGCGAAGCGTCCGGAATCCAACTCCCCGGCGAAGAGAACGGACTTGTCCCATCCCCACAGTGGAAGCGCATCAACACCGGCGAGAACTGGTCCACCGGCGATACATACATCGCCAGCGTGGGGCAGGGATATGTTGTCGCCACCCCGTTGCAGGTGTTGATGTCCGGTGCGACAATCGCCAACCGCGGCAAACTCATGCAGCCCACGATCATTCGCGAAGTGCAGGATGGCGAAGGGCGCGTTGTCCCCATTTGGTTCGACCCGGAGAATTTTTTCCTGTATGAACAACGAGAACTCACCGACGCAGACGGCCGGACACGCATCGTGTGGGTGGATGCGGCGGATGAAGCAAACATCCTGCCACAGCCGCCGAGCGGCAGTTATCAGATCTCGCCGTTCACACCGAACCTGAAATGGGATGTGACCGTGGAGCCGTTGATCAACGAATGGAGTTGCGAGGAAGGATATTGCGACCTGACCGGCAATTCAAAAACCGTGTTGCCCTCCACCATCGAAGCGGTACGCAAGGGTACGCGCATGGCGGTGACGGAAAACCCGCTTGGCACCTTATACGAAGTGTTCAATGAGTTTTTCCCATTGCCGGTGGCAGTTGCGGGAAAAACGGGAACCGCCGAATATTGCGACGATGTCGCCCGCGCGGCGGACCGTTGCCGCTTCGGCGCGTGGCCCACGCACGCCTGGACCCTCGCATACGCGCCGTTCGACGAACCGGAGATCATCATTCTTGCGTTTGCCTACAACGGCGGGGAGGGCGGCTCGGTTGCCGCGCCAATTGTTGCGCGCGTGATGCAGGCATACTTCGAACTCAAATCCATTGACCTCGCGCAGGGCGGGGGATGAAATTTCGTTGAATGGTTCATGCTATAATTTCGCCATCGTGGACCGCGCATGGAAGAGACCAAATCGCTCCTTCAGATCAAAGGTATACGCGACGGCTTGCTTGTTTCGCTGGACGATGCCCCGTGGGAACAACAGCACTCCGCGTTGATCGCGCAGGTTGATTCACAGCCCGCCTTCTTTCAAGGCGCCCGCCTGGCGCTCGATGTGGCATCCCTGGTGCTGCATGTGAACGAATTGGTGGAAGTGCGCGACCAGCTTTCAGAGCGCGG
>CAYPCK010000419.1:0-2875 GCA_964409185.1 uncultured Anaerolinea sp.
GTTGAAAATGCGCAAGGATCAGAACCAAGCAGCCCTTGAGAAAGAGCCGCTGGCGGGCTTGATCCGTGTGGCGCTTGCCCGTGGCGATCGTTCCACCGCCGCGCGTTATGCCGACGAAGTGGCGTCGTATTTGTCCGCCGGCGGCACGCTTGATGGCACCGAGGAACCGTTACGGATCTATCTCGCGTGCTACAATGCGCTGGCAGCCGAACAGGACCCGCGCTGTGGCGAAATCTTAAAATCGGCTTGCGGCATTTTGAACGCGCAAGCCTCGAAGATATCGGTGTTGTCTTCCCGCCGCAGGTTCATCGATAATGTGTCGTGGCGGCGGGAATTGATGGAACATTCAGCAAGGCGTTAGATGCCGGAGGGAACACCGCCGACGGCAGGATCGCCTTGATTCAATGTGATTTTTCCGTCCTTGATCTTGTCGGTCATTTCGTAAGCGGTAATGACTCCGTTCGAATCCGGGTATGCGACAAAGATGCGGTGTCCTTTGGCGAGGTTGAACGGAAATGAATATTCCACCGAGGCGTATGTGCCGTCCTTGTTTTTCACCGAGAACGAAGCGAACCAGTGAATGCCAATTGGATTCGAGGCAGGGAGCTTCATATCTGTCCCGTCCAATTCCTCGACAATGTAATCGTCGGGATTGTTGGTCTTCAACTCAAGCTCGATGGATTTACTGCTGTTGTCTTTTCTGGTGATCTTATACTTGCCGTTCTTGCGATCTATGATTTTCTTGGTCATGGCAGGTTCCTCCGTTTGGTTGCTTGAATTATAGCCCCGAACTCTCAAATGCGAACCATTATCTTCAATAAACCGTACGGCGTGCTTTCGCAATTCACCGACGACAACGGCACGGGGCATCCCACGCTCAAACAATTCATCGACGTGCCGAGCGTCTATGCGGCTGGACGGTTGGACCGCGATAGTGAAGGGATGCTGCTTCTGACCGATGACGGGTCGTTGATAAAAAAATTGACCGACCCCCGGCGCCATGCAGAAAAAACGTATTGGGTGATGGTGGAAGGTGACGCGACTCAGGATAAGCTGACTCGCCTCGAGCGTGGCGTTCAACTCAAAGGGTACCGGACTCTTCCATGCGCGGCGCGCCTCCTTCCGGACCCCAACCTGCCCGCCCGACCCAAGCCGGTTACCCCGCATGGACCCACCTCGTGGATCGAAATCAAACTTCGGGAAGGGAAGAAGCGCCAGATTCGACACATGACCGCGGCTGTCGGGCTTTTTACCCTGCGATTATTTCGTTCCCAGATCGGACCGATCCCCCTGGGTGATTTGAAGCCCGGTGAGTGGCGAGATTTGTCGCCTCGCGAGATCAGCTTACTAAAAAAAGATTTGTCTCGGAGAAAATTTGGGACGAAAATCACCGCCTCCACATTACATGGCGGCGATTAAAGTTTGTTATGATGGAAATATATCAATTACGGAGACTACCATGAGCGAACTTCATATCGATGCGTTACTGCCGCCCGAGATGGCGGCGAGGGCGGAGTTGCTAGGGGTGCGCAAGGCGGAAATGCCATTTCTGAAAATGTTCATGCTTGCAGTGCTCGCCGGCGCGTTTATCTCGCTCGGGGCGATCTTCTCCACCACCGTCAGCGCCGGGGCGTTGACGGTCACTCCGCAGGGCGATGGCTTGGCGTACACGGTCGCTTTACCATTTGGCGTCACCCGCCTGCTGGCTGGCTTGGTATTCTGCCTTGGCTTGATCCTCGTTGTGGTTGGCGGGGCGGAACTCTTTACCGGCAATAATCTGATTGTCATGGCGTGGGCAAACGGCAAGGTAGCCGGACGCGCCGTCTTACGGAATTGGGCGGTAGTATACGCCGGGAATTTTTTCGGAGCACTTGCGACGGTGATTCTGATGTTTTTTACTCGTCAATACACCTTTGGCGGGAACTCGGTGGGAATTGCCGCGCTTCGCATCGGCGCGGCAAAATGCGACCTCGATTTTCTACAGGCAGTCGCGCTGGGCATCCTTTGTAACGGCTTGGTTTGCATGGCGGTCTGGTTGACCTTCAGCGCCCGCAGCACGCTCGACAGGATCGCCTCCATCATCTTTCCGATCGCGGCGTTTGTTGCCGCCGGCTTCGAGCACAGCATCGCCAACATGTATTTTATTCCGTACGCGCTGGCGATCAAAATGTTCGACCCAGCCTTCACCGGCGCTGTTGAAGCATCGGTACCCAACCTCGATGCGTTGACCTGGCAGGCGTTCTGGTTTTCAAACCTATTGCCGGTCACCATCGGCAATATTATCGGCGGCACGGTGCTTGTGGCGGCCGCCTATTGGGCAATCTACCTGCGTCACACCCCTTCCTCTTCTTGAGGAAAGGAATATTTCATGAAAGCATATGTCTTGATCAAGATACGTGCCGGAGAGGTGAGCGAAGTCATTCGATAACTGTGGAAAAGCAAGAACATCCCGGAGGTGAACATGACCTTCGGTCCGTATGATGCGGTTGCGGTGATCGAAGCGCCCGACATTAACACAACCGGAAATTTGATCGCTTCCACCCTTTAGCCAATCCCGGGCGTGTAGGAAACAATGACCTGCCTGGCAGTGGAAACAAAAAAAGCGGGTGACGCGCATCGTCACCCGCTTTTTGGAACATTTAAGGCTGGCGATTAAGGCAGGGTGAACCGAAGGATTCGGTTGTTCCCGGCGTCAACCACCCAAACCGAACCGAGAGGGTCAACCGCAATGCCGGCGAGCAGACCAAACTGATCGGGTCCGGTTCCGAAGTCGCCCCAGGTGCGCACAAATTCACCCGATGATGTAAATTCAATCACGCGGAAGCCCTCCGGGTCGGTGATGTACACGTGGTTGTCGTTGCCCACGGCGAGGAAC
>CAYPCK010000420.1:0-2855 GCA_964409185.1 uncultured Anaerolinea sp.
GGGGAGGCTGGGAGGGGGTCGAGGTGATATGCGTCACACACACGGTTCCATTGAAGTTGTCTGTGGTTCGATGTTCAGCGGCAAGACGGATGAGTTGATCCGCCGCCTCGTGCGCGCGACGATCGCCAAGCAAAAAGTGCAGGTGTTCAAACCCGCCATTGACATTCGTTACGCGGTGGAAAAAGTGACCTCGCACGCCGGGTCCGATTTCGACGCCATCCCAATTCAAAAGGCAACGGAGGCGTTCGATAAACTCGATAAAGACACCACTGTCGTCGGTATTGACGAGGCGCAGTTTTTCGACCCTGAGATCGTCCCGGTGGCGCGAGAACTGGCGTCGCGCGGAATCCGCGTCATTGCCGCGGGACTGGATACCGATTTCCGCGGCGAGCCGTTCGGTCCCATGCCCGTTTTGATGTCCATCGCCGAATCGGTGGACAAACTCCACGCGATCTGCATGGTGTGCGGCGGCGAAGCCTCGCGCACGCAAAGGCTGGTCAACGGCAAGCCGGCAAAATACGACGACCCGGTGGTCATCGTCGGCGCGGCGGAGTTGTACGAGGCGCGGTGTCGAGTCCATCACGAAGTGCCGCGGTGATCGTAAACCGTAAACAAGTAAACAAACACACAAAGAAGATGGAGAGCACATGCAAGAGTACAAAGAAATCCTTTCAGAAATCTTGATTGATGGCATTGCCCTCCAAACGCGCATCGCCGAACTTGGCGCCGAAGTGAGCGCGGACTACCCCGACGGCAACTTGCTCCTCGTGTGCATCTTGCGCGGCGCGGTACCCTTTCTCGTTGACCTCAGCCGCAACATCTCCGCCCCGCACATGATGGACTTCATGGCAGTTTCCTCGTACGGCGCGGGCAGGCGCGAATCGAGCGGCGCGGTTCGCGTCACCATGGATCTGCAGATGGATATCCGCGACAAAGACGTTCTGCTCGTCGAAGATATTGTGGATAGCGGCAACACGATCGCGTCGGTGCTCGAACTTCTGCAAGTGCGCCAGCCGCGGACGCTCAAAGTTTGTGCGTTGCTCGATAAAGCCGAACGACGCGAAGCCGTCGTGCCGATTCATTATCGCGGATTTAGCATCCCTAACAGATTCGTCTTCGGTTACGGTCTCGATCTCGACGAATACTATCGCAACCTTCCCTTCGTCGGGGTAGTGGATTTGGAAAAATACAAACCTGTTTGATGTACGATTGATAAATGATGCAAGACGAATCACAAGCCGCATCGAATTATGCCGGTCGCTGGGTTGCCCGCATCCGCGGCAGAATCGTCGCGCAAGGGGGCACGCCTGAACAAACCTTGCATGCCGCGCAATCCAGCCGTCACAAAGAAAAACCCGAAATTATATACATACCTCTCCCATTTTCAGCCTCGCCCCTTTTGGATAAAGTCCGGGACGCGTCCTCCAACCAGGAAATGTATCTCGTTGGCGGCGCCGTGCGTGACATGTACCTCAACCGCCTCTCGCGCGACCTTGATTTTGCTTTGCCCGTTGGCGGCATCGCCTCCGCCCGACGCGTCGCCAACGCGCTCGACGCGAACTTCATGATCCTCGACGAAGAACGCGACACCGGGCGCGTCATCGTCATCGACTCGGACAATTCGCGCGTCTATCTCGATTTTGCAACCTATCGCGGTGGAGCAAATCTCGAAGACGATCTGCGCGCGCGCGACTTCACCATCAATGCAATCGCCTACGACCTGCGGACTCAGACCATCCTCGACCCGCTCGATGGCGCTTCGGACTTGCAGGCAAAACTCATCCGCGCCTGCTCGCCCTCCTCCTTCACCGACGACCCGATTCGGATATTGCGCGCTGTCCGCCAAGCGGCGGCGTTCGATTTCAAAATTGACCTCGATACGCGCAAGTGGATGAAAGAAGCCGCGCATCTGTTGCCTAACATATCCCCCGAACGCCGGCGCGACGAATTGTTCAAGATCCTCGAAGGTGTCCGTCCCGCCGACTCCATGCGCGCACTGGAAATGCTTAATGTATTTCCATACATCCTGCCCGAACTCTCCGCAATGAACGGTGTCGGGCAGTCCCTGCCGCATATTTACGATGTGTGGGAGCACACGCTGAAAGTCCTCGCGCATCTTGAAAAAATCCTCGACGCGCTTGAAACCCCATCGAGTAATGGCGATCCATTTCTTGAAATGCTCCTCACCAGCATTGGCAAATACCGCGACAAATTTACCGCGCACTTTTCCGAGTCGCTCAACACGGATCGCTCCGCTCGCGCAGTGTTATTTTTCGCCGCGTTGTATCACGATGTCGAGAAACCAGCCACAAAATCCGTGGATGAGGCGGGGCGCATCCGCTTTTTCGACCACGATGTGCAAGGCGCGCAAGTCGCTTCGAAGCGCGGGCATGATTTCAACCTGAGCAACGATGAAATTCAGCGCATCAAAACGGTCATTTTCAATTACATGCGCTTTCACTTTTTTGCCAGCCAATGGGAAGGGAAAAAGCAGGCGCCGACTCGCAAATCCATTTACCGATTCTTTCGCGATGCGGGCGAGGCGGGTATTGATCTCGTCCTGCTCGGGCTTGCCGACCTGCGCGGCACGCGCGATCACACCCTGACCGCGGATAACTGGAAAGCCGCGTTGGATATTGCCAAAACCCTTCTTGAAAATTATTGGGAGAAGCGCGAAGAGACCGTCGCGCCGCCGCGCCTGCTGGACGGACACGAATTGATGAAGGAACTCAACCTGGAATCGGGGCGCATCATCGGGCAGTTGCTCGAGGCGATCCGCGAAGGTCAGGCGGTGGGAGAAATCTCCACGCGGGAGCAAGCGCTCGAGTTCGCGCGCGAAGAAATGAAAAAACTAT
>CAYPCK010000421.1:0-2842 GCA_964409185.1 uncultured Anaerolinea sp.
AAAACAGTTCCGCCGCTTTGGCGTAATAGCCGACGGCGGCGGAGGTGCTGGAATAAAAATCCTTGTTGCCCATGATGATCCAGAGAACGAACGTCAGTGCGGTATACCCGAGCAAGCCCCGCCAGACGAGATTACGTTTTTGTTGAAAGAAGGGGATCGGCAGGAAATACGCGCCCAGCAGGGCGAGGTACCCCAGCCCGTTCAAGACTATCGGATCGATGCCCAGAATGGAATACAACGACAAGTGCAGGTAGGCGGTTGCGATCCCGGCGATGATGATTCCGAAATGACGAGGCGCGAGGTTCATGACTGTCTCCTTTTGAATGTGGACTTAATCATCAGACGAATTTATCGTTCCGGCTTTTACTTGTTAACCCCGCGCCCCGCCAAAAGTAACCCAATGCCGCCGTTCACGATATCGCGGGCGCGCATCAACACCGTGAGACTGATCGCGGCGGAGGCCGGTTGACCGAACGCGCCAAGCGCGAACACCTGGCTCGCCTCCAGCGCGCCCAACCCGCCGGGCAACGGCATGAGAAAGGCGACTTGCATAATGGTCAACCCGGCGAAGGCTTGGGTCGCCGAGATATCCATGCCGAGAAATTTCATCATCAAAAAATATTCCACGGCAATGCCTGCCACTGCCGCAAGCGAAGCCGCGATCGCAAAATACATCGGTCGCACATGCCTGCGGCAAAACGCGGATGCCATCCGTTCGGCGACGACGACCGACCGCACCGCCTTGCCGCGTTTTTCGAGGAACGGCATGCGAAGCAGGACTCTCGAAACGAGGTGGGTGCCGCGATACAAAAGGATTAGATGAATCAGCGGCAGGGCAAGCAGGATTCCCAACCCGATCAGACTCAAGGTCAGCCTGCTTCCGCCTCCCGCGAATACCCCCACCCGTACGATCGCCCACGCGCCGACCCCGATCAGCACAAAGTTGACGAGGAACTCCAGCAGCTTGTCCATGATGACCGCAGAGGCGGCGCGGGCGAACGTCAGTCCGTGATTGCGTTGAAGGTAGATCACCTGCAACGGTTCGCCTCCCACCTGCGGACCCGGCGTGAAATAACTCACCCCGAACACCGAAAGGCGATAGCCAATCATCGGCAAAAACGGCACGGATGGATTTTCCGCACGGACGATGATCCACCAGCGGGCGGTCATGCTCGAGAGAACGAACGCGTTGACGAGCAGGATCGTGCCAATCTGCCAGGTTTGCAGACCCTTGAGCGTATTCCAAATTTCAACGAGCGGCGCGTTGCGGAGCGCAACGTACAGCAGGATGGCAAGCAGCGCATACATCGCAAAGACGCGCAAGACGCGGAGAAATGGATTTTTCTGCGGCTCTACGGCAAACGATTCAGAATACGGATTCACCTTCGTCCTTTGGCGGATTCTCGATCAGCCATTTCATCTCCTCCAGCACGGCGTGATGGAGGACCTGCGTTTGTGTCGAACCGAGGGTGTTCGCATAAATCGGATTTCCAATTTGCACACGGACATTCACTCCGACCATCTTTCCGCGCATGTGCAGGAATACTTGATACGCCGCGGCAAGCGCCTCGCGTTCCATGCGTGTTTTTCGGAGGCGCGTCAGCGGATGATTCAGGGCTTTCTCCCACACCACGCCGCGCACGAGGACAGGGAGGATTGGTGTTTCCGGCGACATGCGGATGAAGATCCCCGCGCTGTCCGTCCATGCGGACAACGATTCGACGGCATCTGAGTGAATATCGGGGTCGGGTTCGATGCGTCCCGCGGGATACGTGAGTACCGCGCCGCCGTTTCGCAAATGAGCGCTCACCCGTCGGACAAGCGACATGCGCGAGGCCGGATCATCCGTTACGTAGAAAAGTTGCTTCGAGACATTCGTCAAAGACTCGAGAAACGGGCGTTGCAGGGCGATTACCCTCAGGTCGGGTTGGTTCAGCGCGGCAAACGTGGAGAGGGTGTCGCTCAAGCCCGGATGGTTGGATAACGCGAGGAAGCCGGAGTCTGGAATGCGCTCCGCGCCATGGACGCGAATCCCGCGTATTCGTTTCATCAATATCGTTCGCGCGCCTTCCGCCAAGCCACCCTTGCCGGTCGCCACGTCGAAATCGGCGAGGTCGGATGCGAACATCCGCGCGTACTTGTAGAAAAATCGCCTGATTAAACCCGCAAGGACCGGATTGTTTTGCGCGCCGATCGAAGTGACAAGGTCGTGGAGGTTGATCTGCGTGAGCGTGTCGACTTGGGATACTATCATTCAGGTTCCATGGTGAACGTCAGCGGGTACCCTGCGTTATTGGATTCGGAGAGCGCCTTTTTTATTCGCTTCTCCGCTTCAGATTTTGCCAGCGTTTGCACGTACGCCGTCCCGTTGATGTGCGCGGTGAGCATGATCTCGGAGGCGCGGTCGTTGCCCAAATAGAAGATCGTTTTGAGGATGTGTACGACAAAATCCATCGGCGTGACGTTGTCGTTGTGGATGATGACCTGGTAGAGCGGTTCGAGTTCGGTCTCAGACTCGTCGAGGAGTTGAATTTCGGGGAGGACAGCGGAAAGATGAATGATGAAGGATGAAGGCTTGCGCTGAGCGAAGCCGAAGTGATGAATTTTATCCATTGGAAAGTTGCTCGAGCTCGTTCGGATTTAGTTCAATCTCCGCCGCCTCGAAATTCTCCTTGATGTGCTGGGGATTGAACGACATGGGAATCGTGATCACGCGCGGGTGCGAGACCACCCACGCGAGCGCGATCTGGTAGATCGTGGCATTGTGCGCTTTGGCAATCGCCTCCAGTGTTTTGTTCGAGCGCAGGTTGCCCTCGTCCACGGGGGAGTAGGCGGTGAGGAG
>CAYPCK010000422.1:0-255 GCA_964409185.1 uncultured Anaerolinea sp.
CGCAAAGAAAAAAAGCCTTGATTTCTTTGGTTTTTCCTTAGTGACCTTCGTGTCCTTTGTGTTTAAAAAGAGTCGTCGCGTGTAAGAAAGGCAGAGCCTCCCTTTTTTCTAAACCACGCTCAACAACGTCTGCTTTTGCTCCACGCTTTCGCCGGGCTTGACCTTGATGCGGCTCACCTTCCCATCGCGCGGAGATTTCAACTCATTCTGCATCTTCATCGATTCGAGGATCAGAAGCACCTGTCCCTTATTGAT
>CAYPCK010000422.1:265-2838 GCA_964409185.1 uncultured Anaerolinea sp.
CGGCGCTTTCAAGTTGAATTCGCCGCTCTCGGCGGGACCGCCTCCCGCCGCGGCGCGTAACCGCTTCTCGCGCTCATCCTCCACGACGACGGGGTACAACCGTCCGCGCAGGAGCACCTGCCAGCCATCGTCGCCGCGGGCGATGTACGATTCGTGCGACATGCCGTCCGCGATCAGTGAGTAGACCGGCTGTCCGCTCACGGAGACGAAATCGATCTGATACATCCTGCCGTTCACGTTGACGTGTTTTTCGTCAATGATGTCAACGGCAAATTCCTTGCCTTCGACGGTTGCGATATATTTCATGGTCTACCGGTGCATCCTTTCCCAACGCCCGACCCACTTCCAGTTGCTCGTGTCGCGCTCGGTGCGTTGTACAAATTGAGAAGAAACTTCGGTCTCGTGGTGTTCGGCAAGCGTGGCGAGGATCGCCGCGATTTCCGAGAAATCCTGGCGGTTTTCCTCCGCTTCTTCCATCGAGAACCGCTCCTCCACGAAGCGCGTGTCGTATTGCCCGCCCATGAAGCGGTGCGAGTCCATCATCGTCTGGTGGAATGGAATGTTCGTGCGCACGCCGACGATGCGATACTCTTCGAGCGCGCGGCGCATCCGTAAAATGGCTTGGGCGCGCGTCTCGCCCCACACGATCAACTTGGCGATCATCGGGTCGTAGAATGGGGTGATCTCGAAGCCGGGGTAGACGCCGGTGTCCACGCGCACGCCGGGACCGGTGGGGAGCAGGCTGTGGGTGATACGCCCGGTGGACGGCAGGAAATTATTGTACGGGTCTTCGGCGTTGATGCGGCACTCGATGGCGTGACCGTTGAACTTGACCTCGTCCTGCGTGTAACTCAGCGGGCGTCCGCGCGCGATGCGCAGTTGTTCCTTCACAATGTCAATGCCGGTTACCATCTCGGTGACGGGATGTTCCACCTGCAGGCGCGTGTTCATTTCGAGGAAGTAAAAATTCTTGTCTTTGTCGAGCAGGAATTCGATCGTCCCCGCGTTGACGTAATCCACCGACTTGGCGGCGCGGACCGCCAACCCGCCCATTTTCGCGCGCAGTTCGTCGTCCAGCGCGGCCGAAAGCGCTTCTTCCAGCAATTTCTGGTGGCGCCGTTGTAGGGAGCATTCGCGTTCCCCGAGGTGGATCACGTTCCCGTGGGTATCGGCGAGGATCTGCAATTCGATGTGCCGCGCGTCAATGATGAGTTTCTCGAGATAGACGTTTCCGTCGCCGAAAGCCGATTCCGCCTCCCGTCGGGCTGACGCGAGCAAAGCCGGCATTTCCTCAAGGCTGGTCACCTCGCGCATGCCTTTCCCTCCGCCGCCTGCCGTCGCTTTGATCAGCAATGGGAAGCCGACCTCCGGCGCTTTGGCGAGCAGTTCGTCGTCGGTCAAGTTGCCCACATCTTCGGTGCCCGGCACTACAGGCACGCCTGCCTTGATGACCGTCGCGCGCGCCTCGGCTTTATCGCCCATCGCCGCAATGGACGACGGCTTTGGTCCAATGAAGGCAATGCCAGCCTCTTCGCACATCGCCGAAAACGACTCGCGTTCGGCAAGGAAACCGTAGCCCGGATGGATCGCGTCCACGTCGGCTTTGCGGGCGATGTCCATGATCTTGTCGGCGCGCAGGTACGATTCGCGCGAAGGAGCGGGACCCAGCAGGTATGCCTCGTCCGCATAACGGACATGCAGGGCGCGGCGGTCCGCTTCGGAGTACACCGCCACGGTGGCGATGCCCAATTCCCGGCACGCGCGGATGATGCGCACCGCGATCTCGCCCCGGTTTGCCACTAACACTTTGTTGAACATGTTTGCTCCGCATGTGCCAGGTTTCAGGTTTCAAGTTCCCGGTATTCGCCACCAGAACCTGACATATGAAACATGGAACCTGAAACTTATAGTGGGATATTCCCGTGCTTCTTCGCCGGGTTCGCATCGCGCTTGTTGCTCAGCATTTCGAGCGCGTTGATCAAGCGCGGGCGCGTCTCTTTCGGCTCGATCACATCGTCAATGTATCCGCGTTCCGCCGCCACGTAGGGGCTGGCAAATTTCTCGCGGTAATCGGCGACCAATTCCGCTTTCTTTGCAACGGGGTCCTTCGCCTTCTCCAATTCCTTGCGGAAGATGATGTTCACCGCGCCGTCCGGCCCCATCACGGCGATCTCGGCGGTGGGCCAAGCGAGGTTCACGTCACTGCGGATGTGTTTGGACGACATCACGCAGTACGCGCCGCCGTATGCCTTGCGGGTGACCACAGTTAACTTCGGCACGGTCGCTTCGCAGTAGGCGTACAGCAATTTTGCGCCTGAACGGATGATGCCATGGTGTTCCTGGTTTGTCCCGGGTAAAAAGCCCGGCACATCCTCGAACGTGACGATCGGGATGTTGAACGCATCGCAAAAACGGACGAAGCGCGCGCCTTTCTCGCTCGCGTCAATGTCCAGCACGCCCGCCAGCACGGCGGGTTGGTTCGCCACAATGCCCACGGAATGCCCGCCCAATCGCGCGAACCCAACGACAATATTCGCGGCATAATTTTCATGGACCTCGAAGAACTGTCCGCC
>CAYPCK010000423.1:0-2837 GCA_964409185.1 uncultured Anaerolinea sp.
CTCCAGTTGCAAGACCAGCCCCGCCACGCCTTGCGCCAGCGTGTCATGCAGTTCCCGCGCCATGCGCGCGCGTTCGTTCTGTAATGTGAGCGACTCGATCCTGGCGTTGTAGGCGGCGAGTTTGGCGTTGGCGCTCTCCAACGACTCGGCAAGTTCGATTGCCTTTTGTCGTTGCACAAACATCTGGTTGAACATGACCATGAACAAAATGATCGAACCGCCATTGACTAGCAGTCCACTCAGCGAATCGAGCAATACGGCTTGCCCTGAGAACAGATATAGAAACGCCAGTAACAACCCGATATAAAAGACGCCGACGATAAACGCGCGGCGCGAATTGCCCCACACGCCCAGCCCCTCCCCCACGATGGCGATGGTCGCCGAAAAAAGGAACGACGTCCCTACGGTTGAACGCCCTTGCAATATCAACACAATGCCCAGCATCAATGCCGTCTGTATCGGGTAATAGAACAGCCACCAGCGGGCATTGCGATTCACCCATAACACATTCAGCCAATACAAACCGATGTGCGCCAGAAACAATATTACGAGCGCCAGCACTATCTCGTTTTCGCCATTCCCCCACACCGACAGGATCGCCGCCGCGCCCATGTAGCCCATCAACAGGGTCAGGAAAATATAGAACGGGAAGACCATCTTGCGGTCAAGGTTGAGGTTGGCTGTATCCATGCCTCGCATTGTACTGCAACCCACAGCAGCGCATATTGTCCGAACGGACAATGTCCGTTTTGGGGCGGGATGGACGATGTGGAATGAGGGAGGAATTTGTAGAATGTCAATAATCAGTGAGCAGAGACCAGTGATCAGTCATCAGGCTCACCAATCGTAAATCGTTAATCAAAAATCGTAAATCGAAAGGAACCTCCCATGTCCCACTACCTCTACCTCCTCCTCGTCTTCGCCCTCAACTTCGTTGCCCTCGGCGGCAAATGGAACGTCCCCATCGCCGCGTGGATCGTGCCCGTCTTCGCCCTGCGGTTCTACCGTCACAGCGAACGACCCGGGCTGGACTTTCTCCTGCTCTGGCTCTCCACCTCCATCCCGCTCATAGTCTCATGGAACGGCGCAACTTTCTTCCCGCGCCTCGGCGAGATCGGCTTCTTCCTCGCCATTGCCCCCGTCACATTGCTTGCCGTCGTTATAGACCGCTACTATCACGTCCGCTTCCCCGCCGCCGCATGGACGCTCCTCATCTTCCCGATCGCCCTCACCGCGCTGGACTTCTTCTCCGCCAACGGCAGTCCGTTCGGCACGTTCGGCGCGTCCGCCTACACCCAGCGCGGATTTCTCCCCGTCATGCAAATTGCATCGGTCACAGGATTGTGGGGCATCACCTTTGTGATGAGTCTCTTCGCAACAGTGGTCAATCGTTTTTGGGATGGAAACCCCTCGCCTCTCGCCTGGACTTTGGCTGGGTCGCTCCTCCTCATCCTTGGTCTCAGCCTCGGCAGGACTCTGCTCCCGACCGCGCCCAAGCAGACGGCTGTCATCGCCGGCTTTTCGCTCCCCGATGGAACGCTGTCCACGTCGCTGAATCAATTCAACGATGGGGATGAAGCGGGTTTTCGTCAAGCCATGGATGAACTGCACACTGCCGAGTTAAATCAAATCCGCGCGCTCGCTCAAGACGGCGCGAACATCGTCGTCATTCAAGAAGGCGGCGTGATCGGCACGACCGACCAGATTGAGACGATGATTCTAAATGCAGGAACGCTTGCCAAGGAAGAAGACATCTACATCGTCCTACCGACGTTTGACATCGGGCAAACCCCGCCTGTGAACTCCGTCCGCATCCTCGACCCGAACGGCGAGGTGGCCCTGCATCACATCAAATACGGCGGCAACATGTTCGAAGGCACGCTCAAAGGGAATCAGATTCTGCAAACGGTGGATACGCCCTACGGCAAACTCAGCGCGGTGATTTGCTGGGACGCCGACTTCCCGAACATCGTCAAACAGACAGGCGCGCAAGGCGTTGACCTGCTCATCATCCCCTCGCAGGATTGGCTCGGCGTGCGCGACATTCACTCCAGCATGGCAACCTTCCGCGCGGTTGAAAATGGCATCACCGTCTTTCGCCAGACAGGGCAGGGCGTGTCACTCGTCAGCACGGCGTATGGCAAGGTGCTCAACCGTGTGGACAGTTTCGAAGAACCCGCTGGCGAATTTGTGAGCGTGCAAAAAGTGAGCGTGCCGATCACTTCGGTCCACACGCTTTACCCGAAACTTGGCGATCTTCTCGGCAAGGTCATGCTGGTCGGCTTGCTTGGGTTGCTGGTTGGGATGATATTTATCAGGAAAATGTAAAACGATAAAAACTCGGAGGTCGGTTTCGCGCAGACTTCCGAGTTTTCATTTGGGGTATACATTAGGCATGAAGCGAACACTTGCAATCGAGAAAGTCGTCAACAAAGCAAAAATCAGCGACAAGAAAACCGACTCAGCGTACTGGAGAACCCTATCCTATTCCGCGCGTCTTGCCGCACTGGAAGAAATTCGACAGGAGTATCATCGCTGGAGGTACGGTGGGGAAACAAAAATGAAAAAAGTTGCAAAACTTATT
This sequence comes from uncultured Anaerolinea sp., assembly GCA_964409185.1. Classification (GTDB taxonomy): domain Bacteria; phylum Chloroflexota; class Anaerolineae; order Anaerolineales; family Villigracilaceae; genus Defluviilinea. The sequence goes on from CAYPCK010000423.1 coordinate 2,585, forward strand.
CAATTGGATACAAAGTAAACTTCCACGACTTGATCATCCTCCCGCGATCTTGACCTTGTATCCCAAACCCATCAGCACGCCCGCAATCCGCTCGCGGTGCTCGCCTTGGATTTCGATCACACCATCCTTGACCGTCCCGCCCGTGCCGCACTCCTGCTTCAATCGCTTCGCCAATAATTTCATCTCCTCCGCCGAAAGCGCGAGGTTCTTCACCAACGTCACCGCCTTGCCGCCCCTCCCCGCCGACTCGCGG
>CAYPCK010000424.1:0-2832 GCA_964409185.1 uncultured Anaerolinea sp.
GGAGACACTCAATCGCTACGGCGCAGTGAGTTAAGAGACAGTGACCGAGATGGCGCGCGGCGCGCGCACGAAATTCTCCGCGACACTTGGCTTGGCGATCACTGGCATCGCCGGCCCAGGAGGCGGCACGCCGGAAAAACCGGTCGGCCTCGCGTATTTCGCGCTCGCGGACGCGAACGATGTGCTTATCGAGCGGCATATCTGGCGCGGCGATCGCGTCCAGAACAAGGAGCAGAGCGCGCAAGCCGCGCTGGAGTTGTTGGGGCATCAATAGATTTTTGCCGCGAATGAACGCGAATTCTCGCGAATGGTTAAAAATTCGTGTGAATTCGCGCAATTCGCGGCTAAGGTTTTAAAAGCAAGCATCCGCATTAATACTGACTTATCATCATCTGTTAAACTCCTCCGCATGAGAAAAAGAAATATTTTGATCGTCAGCGCGGGAGTTGCGCTTCTCGCACTCCTGTTATATCAAATCCCCGTAATCAATGAACGATTGTCGTGGCGATTCGAAGTTGGAAAGACCTACGTCAAGAATCTCCTCAACCCCGTCGGCGATGTGCCGACCGCGATTCCACAACCGACGAAGATCGTCACTGCAACCATCGAAGCCCATTCGACATCAACAGTTGAATTCATCAACACAGCGATCCCGCCGACGCCGACACTCGCTCCGCCTCCCCCGCAGGCATTCCTCAACTCGCCCCCGTACGAAAAACAGACCGCCAACAATTGCGGTCCCGCCGCGCTTTCGATGATGCTGCACCTGTTCGGCTGGAGCGGAAGCCAAAAAGATATTTCAGACGTGATCAAACCCGTCAATGGCGACCGCAACGTCAACCCCGAAGAGATGGCGTTTTGGGTGCGCAATTACGCGGGCTGGCTCCGCGTCGAATACCGCGTCGGCGGCGACCTCGACACGCTCAAGCGACTGCTCGCCGCGGCGTACCCGGTCATCGTCGAATCAACCACATCGCTGAACCCCGAAGATACCGGCTGGGTTGACGACGATCTGTGGGCGGCGCATTATCTTTTGCTCACAGGCTACGATGACGCAACACAAACCTTCACCGCGCAGGATACCTACCGCGGACCCGACAAGAAAATTCCCTACGAGCAACTCGTATCGGAATGGAAGCCGTTCAATTATTTGTACATGGTTGTGTATCTTCCGCAACAGGAAGAGGAAATAAAAAACCTTCTCGCTTCACACTGGGACGCCGACCTGAATCGCCAACGTGCGCTGGATGCCGCCCTCGAAGCGACAAACGCCGATCCGAACGACGCCTTCGCGTGGTTCAACGCGGGGAGCAACCTCGTCTACTTCGAGCGCTACGACGAAGCCAACGCCGCGTATGACAAAGCGCGTGAACTCGGCTTGCCTCAACGGATGTTCCGTTACCAGTTCGGTCCATTTCTCGCCAATTTTCATGCCAATCGCAACGACGACCTGCTCGTCCTCACGGAATACGCGATCCAGCGCACGGACATGTCTGAAGAATCCTGGCTGTGGCGCGGCTGGGCTTTGTATCGCGATGGCGATCTGAACGGCGCGATCAAGGCATGGCGCAAGGCGCTCGCTGTGCATCCCGGTTACGAAGACGCGCTCTACGCGCTGGATTTTGTCGGCTCGACGCCGTAACCATTATCGCCCGGTAGTTGAGTAGCCCGAAGCGAAGCGGAGAGCGTATCGAAACCACCACTTACAAGTGAACAATAAATTACCTGAATATACTGCGGTCTCGATACATGGCGCTTAAGGCGCCACTACTCGACCGCCAGATCTTTCTGAAACAAAATTTTCCAATGAAAAAAATTCTCCCCATCTTCTTTGCCTTCCTCACCGCTTGCACGAGAGCGACAGAGATTCCCGTCATTGAACCGACGTCGCTGCCCACATCCACAAGCGCGCCAACCTCCGTCCCTGCGGCGACGACTGAGGTGATTGCGCCAGACCCCACGTCCACGCTTGAAGCGCAGATGTTTCGCGCCTCGTCCGTGGATGGGATGCCGCAGGTCTACATCCCCGCCGGTATCCTGCACATGGGCGGGTACGATGCGCGCGCCGCGCCGGATGAATTTCCCGCCCACGATGTCACGCTCCGCGCCTTTTGGATGGATCAACTCGAAGTGACGAATGCCATGTATGCGTTGTGCGTGAGCGCGGGCGCGTGCGAACTCCCGCAGAATCTCGGCACAGCGAGAAAAGCGGAATATTTCAACGCGCCTGAATTCAGAGATTATCCCGTCGTCTACGTCACGTGGGGGCAGGCTAAAACGTATTGCGAATGGGCAAACCGAAGATTACCCACCGAAGCGGAATGGGAGCGCGCCGCGCGCGGCGACGATCTCCGCACCTTCCCGTGGGGCGAAGATAAACCCGATGGGCGATTTGCCAACTTCAATATGCTCGTCACCGACACGTCTCGCGTGGGAAGTTACGCCATGGGAGCGAGTCCATTCGGGGTGATGGATATGGCTGGCAATGTCGCTGAATGGACAAATGATATCTACGACTTTGATTCTTATCTGACTTCGCCGCTGGAAAATCCTTTGGGACCCACATCAAGTTCGAGTCTGAATCGCGTCGTGCGTGGCGGAAGTTTAGGCGATGCAGAAATCAATATCCGAGTTTCGAAGCGTTCCTCCGTGAGGGGCTCGAATCTGAACGCCGTGCCGGGGTCAGACTTGTATCTCGGCGAGTTTTCTCCGCGCATCGGGTTTCGGTGCGTGGAGGATGAGTAACTGGTGTCATTGCGAGCGAGCCGTCAGACGAGCGTGGCAATCTCATCTAACTTGCGAAAAAAATTCTAAAGGTGAGTTGAGATTGCT
>CAYPCK010000425.1:0-837 GCA_964409185.1 uncultured Anaerolinea sp.
GATCATTGGCACATTATTGTTGCTCGGCGGCAACGGACTGGTTTCGTTCGCGGAGCAACGCATCGCTTCGGGCATCGCGGCATTGATCGTTGGGACGGTTCCGCTGTGGCTGGTGTTGATCGAAGCCCTGCGTCCGGGCGGAGTCAAACCCACGCGGCAGGCGATCGTTGGGTTGATCGTCGGCTTTGGCGGCATTTACCTGCTGGTCGGTCCCTCCGAGTTGACGGGCAAACTGCAATTCGACGCCATCGGGACGATCGCGGTGATCTTCGCTTCGTTCTTCTGGTCGGTGGGTTCGATCTACAGCCGCAGTGCCGAATTAACCAAGTCTGCACTGATGAACACCGGCATAGAGATGCTTGCAGGGAGTGTCCCGATATTTCTGGTCAGCCTTGCGCTGGGAGAATGGCAAAGGTTCGACATACGGATGGTTTCCACGGAATCGTGGCTCGGTTTGCTCTACCTCATCACCTTCGGTTCGATGATCGGATTCGTCGCGTACATCTGGTTGTTGCAAAACGCGCCGATCTCGCTGGTGGCGACCTATGCGTATGTCAACCCGCTGGTGGCGGTGTTGCTCGGCGCGTGGTTCGCCAGCGAGCCGCTCACGCCGCGCATCCTCGCCGCGGCGGGAATCATCATCGGGTCGGTGGTCTTCATCAATTGGGCGAGGCAGGTCAAAGTGAAGACAGAACCGTTGCAGCCCGCCGCGGGCGGAGAATGAAATGCATCAGATAACATCTATGAATTTGCTTCTGCTGGTCTCGATACGTGCTTCGCACTACTCGACCAGCGAGAATCCCAATGACATTATCAAAAAGGAGAAATAAAATGGAC
>CAYPCK010000425.1:847-2824 GCA_964409185.1 uncultured Anaerolinea sp.
ACGTAAAGTTTCTTTCACTGCAATTTTCGGACGTGACAGGCGCGGTCAAAAGCGTGGATATGCCCATCCGTCACCTTGAGGACGCGCTGAAGGATGGCGTGTGGTTCGACGGCTCGTCTGTCGAAGGGTTTGCGCGCATTCAGGAAAGCGACATGCGGCTGATCCTAGACCCTGACACATACGCGGTTCTGCCGTGGTCTGCGGCTGAATCAAAACGCGCCCGCGTGTTCTGCGATATTTTCACGCCGCATGGCGATCCGTTCGAGGGCGACCCGCGCGGCACCTTGAAACGACAGTTGAAACGACTCGAAGAAAAAGGCTGGACGTATAACCTCGGACCCGAGCCGGAGTTCTTCCTCTTCAAAGGCGCGAACGGGCATGGCGTGCATCCCGTGCCGCACGACGCGGGCGGCTACTTCGATTTCTCGTCGTTCGATGAGGCTGTTGTCGTGCGCACCGCGTTGATGGACGCGCTGGATGCGATGGGACTCGATGTGGAAGTTGGTCATCACGAAGTGGCGCTGGGTCAACACGAGATTGATTTCCGCTTTGCGAACGCGCTCAAGACCGCAGACAATGTGTTGACCTTGAAGTACACCGTGAAAGCCATCGCCGCCCAGCACGGACTGACCGCCTCGTTCATGCCAAAGCCGGTCTTCGGCATCAACGGTTCGGGGATGCACTGCCATCAGAGTCTGTTTGAGGACAAAACCGGAACAAACCTGTTCTTCGATGCAAAGGATGAAGCGCATCTTTCCAAACTTGCATACTCGTTCATCGCGGGACAACTGGCACACGCCCGCGCGCTAGCCGCCGTGGTCGCGCCGACGGTGAATTCGTACAAGCGCCTCGTCCCCGGCTACGAAGCGCCGGTCTACATCGGCTGGGCGCAGCAGAACCGCTCGGCGTTGATCCGCATCCCGCGCTACACCGAGGGGCGGGACAAAGCCGTGCGCGCCGAATTGCGCTTCCCCGATCCGTCGTCGAATCCGTATCTGGCGTTCACAGTCATGCTCGCCGCCGCCCTGGACGGCATCGAAAACAAGATGGATGCGCCGAAGCCGCTCAACAACATCAACCTGTATCACCTCGAAAAAGAAGACCGCGCCAAGATGGGCGTGAAAGAGTTGCCCGGCTCGCTCGCCGAAGCGCTGACCGAACTCGACAAGGACGAGATCATCAAGTCCGCGCTGGGCGCGACCACCTACGAAGCGTTCTCCCGCGCCAAGTGGGAGGAGTGGGACGAGTTCCGCCTGCGCGTGACCGATTACGAAGTGGAACGATATTTGGAAACGGCGTAGGTGAGGGGAAGAGAATTCAAGATTAGAGATTGGAGACTGGAAACAAGACCTCCGAGAGAGAAATCCCTCGGAGGTTTTGCATATCACACTCATGCGATGTATGGTCTCGATCCGGCGGCGGGTAGCATGTACGCGTGTTGCGAGTCCCCCCGCCGCCTACTCGACCATCAGGAAAGTTATTTACGGCGCGAATTGCGCGACCCACGCCAAAGGCGTCTCTTCTTCGTCATCCTTGATGAAATATCCGCTTTTGACGAACCATGAGACACCGAAGGCAAAGATGGCGACCGTCTCGAGCCAGTAGATGGGCACGGAGGAGCCAAGGAAGGGACCGACGCCGCCTTGCAGGAGGAAGTACGCCCCAATGACGAGAATGCTGAGGGTCATGAGTCCGCCGCACAGACGGTAGACCGTGTTCCGCATCCGCTTGCCGGGCGATTGCTCCGAGGCGGGCTTGTCTGATTTGGTGAAGAGGAACAGCGCGAAGTAGGTGAGGGTGAGCAGGAAGCCCGTCGCAAAGATGTGATGGATGATGTTGTTGCGCTCGTCGATCGGCGTGATCGGACCTTCGAGCGGAAGCGTGGGGAATAACGCCGTCCCGATGGCGAAGAGACAGGCGAGGTTCCCCGCGATATCGTCGGGGCGACCGTAGCCTTTGTACGAGAACAGGAACACA
>CAYPCK010000426.1:0-2822 GCA_964409185.1 uncultured Anaerolinea sp.
GGTCACCCTAATACACCCAAGACTTCGACCAAGACCCGGGTTGGTGGTACTTCCTGACCGAAGGGGAGGAAAAAACAGATAACATCAGCGTCGAGTTCACTGACGGCTTAATGGTCTTCGATTTCCAGGATACAGGTATATTCGCCTATTACATGTTCGAAGACTATAGCTACGAAGATGTACGCCTCGATATCCGAGCCGAGAACCGCGGCAAGAACAACAACAACGTCAGCCTGATTTGCCGCATGAGTGATGAGGGCTGGTATGAGTTCAGCACCGAGGGCGGCGGATTGTGGTATTTGTATGCCGTGACTTTCAACGAAGAGGGTAAAGCCGTATACAACCGCATCGACAACGGCGGCGCGTCCTCTCTGAAGCAAGGCAAGGAAGTGAACGAATACGGTATGTCCTGCGTGGGCGAAGAGATCACCCTGTTCGTCAACGGCAAGGAACTCAAGACGCGGGTCGAGGACGATTATTCCTTCCGCGAGGGTTTGGTCGGTTTCAACATTTCATCCCTGAACGTGTACCCGATCATCCTCGAAGTGGATTGGTTCAAGGTCAGCGAGCCGTAAACAAAAACGTTCCAAACAAAAAACTTCCGAAGTCTCAAACGACTTCGGAAGTTTTATTTTACAAGTTCGGACGGGGTGCTTCGCGAAGACCCCGCCCAGGGATTTAATACAACGGTATTCGCGCTCCAGTAACCTTCCCCGCTTCGTCCGAAAACAGATACAGGATCGCCGCGACGATCTCTTCGGGGGTGGCGCCTGCGCCTTTGTTTTCCGCATCAATGGCTTTGACCTGAACGATGTTCGCTGTGACGTTGGATTCTTTGAGTTCGGCGGCGAGGGTAAGCACGAGATTTTCCTGCGCGGCTTTGGCGGCGTTGTAAATTCCGCGCTTGGGCGGGGGATTCGAAACGGTCGAAGGTGAGACGGTGATCACGCGACCCCATTTGTTCTTTTCGAGCAGGGGCATGAAGGACTGGAAGAGGTGGAACGTCGTCCACACGTGCTGACCGAGCATGGAGGTGAAATCCTCCGCGCTCGATTCGGGGATGGTCTTGCCGCCGGTCCAGCCGCCGACGAGGTGGATCAACCCGTGGATGCCGCCGAATTTGGCGTCCACAGCCTCCGCGGCGGAACGAACCGCCGCCGCATCGCGCAGGTCAACGATGGCGGTGAACAGTCGCTCGTTCGGCAGGTTCAAGTCGCGGGCGAGGGTATCCAATTTTATTTGATCGAAATCGAGCAAGGCGAGCGAGTAGCCGCGTTCGGCGAATGCCTGCGCGGTCTTTCTCCCGAGGGCGCCGGTGGCGCCGGTGAGCAGGATGACTTTGTCCGCCATGTCAGACTCCAAGTTCCACTTCGCTCATGCCTTTGATGAACGGGCGGTCGCTTTGTTCGGGCAAATGTTCTTTGCCGTGAAAATCAATGAGGTGACCGGACTTTGCCGCCTTCGTTTCAAGGTAAAAACGGTTGTACTCGTTCGGCTCCATGATGTGCGGAATGCGGTTTGAAACCTTGATCCCGTAATCAACGAGTTGTTGAATTTTTTTCGGATTGTTGGTGATGAGCCGCACCGATTCGATCTTGAGCGACATGAGCATGTGTGCCGCAACCGCATAGTCGCGTTCATCGTCGCGGAAGCCGAGCGCGTGGTTCGCCTCGACGGTATCGAGCCCCTGGTCTTGTAGGCTGTAGGCGCGGATCTTGTTGATCAAGCCGATGCCGCGCCCTTCCTGACGAAGATACAAAACCATGCCGCGTTCCATTTGTCCGATCGCGATCAACGACTCCTCGAGTTGATCGCGGCAATCGCAACGCAGCGAGCCGAGCGCGTCGCCCGTTAAACATTCCGAATGCAAACGCACAGGCACATCCTTTGCGCCGATCACATCGCCTTTGACGATGGCAACGTGCTCCTTGCCATCGCGATTATTTTCGAACGCGATGATGTGAAAATCACCGAAGCGCGTCGGCAGTTCCGCCAGCGCGACGACGCGCACACACACCTTGTCTTTTCCAATCCCCTCGCATGCATGGTCGCCTTCGGTTTGAAGCAACACGTCGAATTTTTCATGCAAATGTGTAATCATAATGACCTCTGTACTAAATATTTTAGCAGGACTCCGCCGTCCTCCCATTGCTCGATCTCCGCCAGATATAACGGGATGGCGGCGCTTCGTTCCAAGCCTGAGCCTGCCGCCAGCGTGGGAGCCGATTCGCCCCCGAAGATCATCGGCGCAAGATACGCGTTGATCTCATCCACCAGACCAAGCCGAAGCAATTCAAAGTTGAGAGTCGCGCCGCCTTCCACCAGCAAGCGGTTCACGCCAAGTTCCTTCAGGGTGTCGAGCGCCTGGACCAAATTCACTCGTTCACCCGCATGGACGAATACTGCCGCGCCTTGCGCGCGCAGGGTTTCGAGTTTGTCCTTAGATGTGCGATTTGTTGTGAATATTACGACCCGCGCCGCGCCCTCGTGTAAGAATTTTGCATGAGGCGAGAGGGATGCTTCTGTAACAATACCCACCTTGATCGGGTTCGGTGAAAGCCCGCGCGCCGCGCGTTCTGCGCGCAAGGCGTCCGATTTGACGGTTAACTTCGGGTCTTCGTCGAGGAGGGTGCGCCCGCCCACCAGCACCGCATCCGAGTCGGCGCGCAGTTTGTCCACCCGTTCTTTATCGCGTTGCGACGAGATCGTTGCGCCTTTGCGGGCGACCGTATCGATCTTGCCATCGGCAGACATGGCGACATTGATCAAGACATATGGGCGGTGCATGGCTCAATTGTAATGGGATAAACGTGATAGAATTT
>CAYPCK010000427.1:0-2813 GCA_964409185.1 uncultured Anaerolinea sp.
AGGATTTTGTATCCTCGCGTTTCATCACATCCAACACTTCCCACTCATCGTCGTTGCCCCCGGTGACGAAACACTTGATCCCCGTGCCATTCAATCGCTCTTCAGCCAAATTTACCCAGTTGTTTAGTTTTTGTTTTGCAAGTTCATTGAACAACGCATTGACCGCTTTTGAATCGAATTGTAGCGCTCGAAATTCTTCCTCTTCCATTACTTTGTAATAAAAACCCAAAGTATCGAGCCGTCCCATCAACTGCTTCAAATCTTCGTCAGTGGACAAATGCTCGACCCGCCCCTGCAACGTGGCGCGGTGATGTCCGTTGGATTCCTTGATAATCGGAATCATCAACTTGCCTTGAATATCCCCTCCCATCACGATCACATTGACCTCGTAAAACTTCCCGGCGTTGATGAATTTTCGGAATGTCCGTTCGGAGCCGTGCAGGTCTGTGGCAAAGAACAGGCGAGTGACTTTTTTACTGGGCTTCTTCGAGAAGAACGACATGAATAGACCTTTACCGGGATGAATTTTTGGCGCGCCGAGGGTGAAAACACCCGGTTTTCCCGCCCGTTGCGCCGGCATGCCGGTTTTGGATATATAATACCTGCCGTACCTTTCACATTTCGTCGAGGAGCATGGTATGGCTGGAAGTTCGGTTGGAATGCAGGAGCAGGATCATTCTGAGCGTGAGAAATTCGAAAATGAGTTAAAAACCATCCTAGAGGCTAGCCGCGAAAAGGGAATCCTGATGCGGGTGATCGGGTCGTTGGCGTTCCAGATGCACTGCCAGCAATTCGGATATCTGCAGCAGGCGATGGGGCGGGCGTACACCGATATCGATTTCGCGGCTTACAATTCGCAGGCGAAACAAATACAGGGATTGCTCGCGTCAATGGGCTACGTGGAAAACCGCGAAGTGTACATTGCGACGGAGGGTGAACGCGCCATCTTCGATAAACCCGGAACAGGCTTGCACATTGACATTTTCTACGAAAAGCTGGATTTCTGCCACACCATTTATTGGAAGGATCGCCTCGAAGTGGACGCGCCCACCATCCCGCTTGCCGAATTGCTTCTCGAAAAGATGCAGATCGTTCAGATCAACGAAAAAGATGTGATCGATACCATCATGTTGCTGCTAGAACACCCGCTGGGGGATATTGATCATGAAACCATCAACGTCAAACGGACGGCGATGCTCTGCGCAAATGATTGGGGGTTGTGGCGAACGACAACGATGAATCTAGGCAAGGTAAAACAACTCGCGCAAGGCTACACCCAGTTGACCGCCGAGCAAAAGATGAAGGTCACTTCACAGGTGGACGACATTCTGGCACGATTGGAAAGCGAGCCCAAACCACTGGCATGGCGTTTACGCGACCGTGTGGGCGACCGCGTGAAATGGTACAAGGATGTGGACGAAGTTCACTAAGAAAGAGGAGAGCGAAGATGGCTAAAACTGTCGAAGACTTAATGCACAACGGAATCATTACTTGTCCGCCAAACGCCTCGCTCGGGCAGGTGGCGGCAATGTTGAACCAGCACCGCGTCCACGCGCTGATCGTGGCAGAGACAGCCGACAAACCGTTGGGAATCATCTCCGATTTCGACCTGCTCGCAGGCGAATGGCTTTCAGTGGACGAGCAAAGTCTCGAAGCGATGCGGAAGATGACTGCAGGCGATCTGATGACCTCTCCCATCGAATCCATCGAGTCGAATACACCTGTGGAAGACGCGGCAAAACGATTCCTCGAAAAGCAAATTCATAGAATGCTGGTTGTGGAGAAGAGCGGACCGGTCGGCGTGATCTCGATATCGGACTTTGTTCGGGATATTGCCGCGCAGGAAAAAGTACGGCGCGAAAAAGTGGGAGATGTGATGTCCGATGCGTTTCTGGTTTGTCGCGACAAAACTCCCGTCGTTTCTGCAGCGCGCACGATGACGCAGGCCGGATGGCGTTCAATCGTTGTTGTGGATTCGCGCGGCAAGCCTCTCGGCGTTATCACCGGGAACGACTTGATGCGCTTCGCCGGCAGGAATGTGGATGAGCTTGTCACTGTCAGCGACGTGATGAATCGCAATCTCATCACGATTGACATGAATGCCAGTCTGCAACAAGCCGCTGATCTCATGATTCGCGAGCACAAGCATCGCGTTATCGTAATCGACAAAAATGACCCGGAAAGTTTCCCGCTGGGCGTAATCTCGTCCTTTGATATTGTTGCAGAGATGGCAAGGCCAGGTTCCATCTGGCAGGGATAAAGATTGTTTTTTCAAAATGAAAGAAGCGGATGCTCTCGCATCCGCTTCTTTTGATTCATTTGGTTGGAGTTTACTCTGCCGGGATTTCTGCGTGGACCTTGTCGAGATCAATGCCCTGCCGCTTGCGCGCGGACTTGAAGCCGAAGTATATGACCGCCGCCAGCACATACATCGCACCCATGTAGATCAGCGATGAACCATTCTTGTATCCTGCTTCATTGATTGAGTAACCGATCCCGTACAAAGCATTCGGGTCGAGGATCCATTGATAGAGCAGGAAGACGAGAAAACCGCCAAAGATCACACCGGCAACCGTGATGAGCGGGATACCCAGCACCTTGTACTTCGCAATCGGCGACGCGTTGTAAAGATCAGGCTTTGTGTACGGCAGGATGATCGCCGAAATCGTTGTGCCTAGATAGGTCACGGCAATCACCAGAGTCGAGCATAACGTGAGCGATGCAAAGTTCGCGATGTTATACGAAAAAAGGTACGCGACGAGGATTGAAGGCACAACCATCAACAGCAACGCTTAAATCGGCGTGCCGGTCCG
>CAYPCK010000428.1:0-2813 GCA_964409185.1 uncultured Anaerolinea sp.
GGATTTGCGCCGAACCGGGCGACCTTAGCCTGCTGGCGTTGAGTGTGCAAGTGTACGGGCGTCCGCGAATCGCCGCGAACATCCCCGCGGAAGCATTCTTCCCCACCCCCAAGGTGGATTCGGCTGTCCTGTTGGTGGATATTTTCCCAAATCCGCTCGTGGAGGAAAAATACTTGAAAGTTTTTTTCCAATTGATCAAAGCCGGGTTTGCCCAGAAAAGAAAGACCCTGCGCAATTCGCTTGCGTCAGGGTTGCGCCAATCAACGAATGAAATAGTGGAGTTGCTCCGCCTTGCAGGCATCGACCCCATGCGCCGCGCCGAGACACTGAGCATTCCGGAGTGGCAATCGCTATGCGGTCTGTTGACCGATCAAAAAGCGGGGGCATAACCCCTCCGCTTTTTCGTTCTTCCGCTCAAAAATTCTTGCTCAAAATATCCTTTTTCAACTGATCCACCGACGAGTACCGTCCAAAGACAGACGGGACTTCAGAAACTCGAACGGCGAGGCGGTCCATACGTTTAGACGCCTGCTCCCGGTCGTTCAATGGGTAGAAATAATCCAGCGATTGTTGCAGGCGCGAATTGATCTTCTCTTGAAAAGCCGGGCGGGTTTCGGGCGAAAGGACAACGACAAAATCGGACGGGCTGATATGCCCGAGGAAATCATCGGCGGAGCCGGTTTCTTTCAGCGCATTCGAGATCATCAAACTGATGGCGCGCAACACATCGTCCGAGGCGACGAACCCGTACGCTTCCCGGAACACCTGCAGGTTGGCTATCGAAATATGCAGGAGGGAAAGCCCGGACTTGTGCACGACGTCGGAGAGTTTCTCGTCCACGAGGGCGCCTTCCGGCAATCCGCTCACGGGGTTGGTCAACGATGCCTGGCTCACGCGCTTGAGGGAATTCCTCACGCGCAGGCGCAGTTCCTGTACATCGAAGGGTTTGGTAATGTAATCGTCCGCCCCCACCTCCAGCCCTTGCAAAATGTCCGAGCGCTCGCGTTTTTCGGTGAGGAAGATAATGGGGATTTCATTGGTGCGGCGGTCTTGGCGCACCTTGCGAGCGACTTCGAAACCATCAATGTCCGGGAGACGGATATCAAGGATGATGAGATTGGGGAGCATCGTTTGGGCGGCGCGCACCCCGTCTTCGCCCCAGTTAACGGTGAAGACCTCGTACCCCTGGACGCGAAAATACGCGTTCAACATTTCGGCAATGTCAAGATCATCCTCGACAATGAGAATCTTCGATTTGGTTTCAGACACATCACCCCCGATCAGGCGATCGGTTCTTTTTGGATGACGAACTCACACACGGCATCGCCCACAGCGACGCACTTCGATTCGTTCACGCGAAATTCGTTGCCGCCGGACACCCACTTAAGCGCTTCTTGCAACAGCCCGGTGGCAAGGTAGCACACCGGCTTGTCCGCGTTCTTGCGGCCCCAACAGCACGGGCACTTGTGGATGGTGTAAATGAACTCGGTGTCTTTTTCCTCGACCGTGCTGTGCTGGTCGCTGAGTTGTGAAAAGATCTTTGCCACAGCGGGGATGCCAATCTTCAATTTGGCTTGCAACGGGAGCACCACAAAAGCAAGGTCTGCCGCCCCGGCGAGAGCGCCAAAGTTTTTCAACGCATCTGAAAAGGTGGCGCGACCGGCGCGAAGCGCCAGCCCTCGTCCGCCGCGCGGGCCGTACATATCCTCCAGCGCCATGCCGATGGCGGAAAGTTCGCCAAAATCGAATCCTTTGTCGAGGTTATCCGCGGGATAATTTTCGATATAGTTGTTCATACCCGCGAGGTTGAGGATGGCATTCAAGCCGTTTTTGCCCATCACCTCTTCGAGCGATTTGATCGTGATCAAACCGAATTTGTTTGGGTAGTACAGACCGGCTTTTTGAACTGGGCTCATTAGATTCTCCGATTAGATCAGTTTCGCAAGATCTTCCGTGGCGCGGCGCATATCAAGAAAGATCAAGCCCAACTTTGCCTGCTCGCGCGCCAAGGCAGTGAGCACAGCCTCTTCCCCCACCGACATCAAAACGACGTAGCCTTTTTCACCTTTGATATATACCTGTTCCAGAGAACCTCGCCCCAATTCGGTGGCGATCCGCTCGCCGAGGGAGAGCATGGCGGCAGACATGGCGGAAACGCGGTCCTCCTCCACACCTTGGGGCAGGGCAGACGCGATGCTCAAGCCATCCACGCTGACCACAGCGGAGGCTTCGATATCCGGCGAGGAGGCTTGAAGTTCGCGCAGGCGATCTACCATTTGTTGTGTTCGAGATTTGGACAAGACAACCCTCCAAGAGGTTTTACCCGCCACCACATGGCAGGGGAAATTTCAAAGTGGAGATATTTTAGATTACGGGGTAAAAAGTGTCAAGCCAGCCCCTTCAAACCACATAGTTGCGGAACAGAACTGCAAACTCTCCGATGCTATAATTTCAACCGAATATCACCATGAAAAAGATTCTACTGCTCGCATTAACCATGGCTGTTCTTTTCACGCCGGGGGTTCAACCTCCGGTTGAAGCGCACGATGAACCAGAGCCTGACAGCGGAGCCGTGGTTTGCGCGCCGGGCGTGTATCTCGCCGACCCGGGCGATTGCCTGCCTCTTGGACCTTCCGCCTATATCACGGAAATGTCCAAACTGGGGTTGACATTTCCCCCTCGCCCCTTCGCTTCCAAACGTCCGGACCCAAGCCTGATCCAGCTCCCCTACCTTTATTTTCACCTCGACAATGATTATGTGCCTATCCTTAATGGTCCCGCGGGGAACGAAACCGGCAATGGGTACCTGCCCG
>CAYPCK010000429.1:0-1084 GCA_964409185.1 uncultured Anaerolinea sp.
CCCACTCAGCCATTCCTGCCCTCACCGACTCTTCCGCCTCCGACATTCGTAGTCGAACCGACAGCGACGCCGAAACCCCTCGTTCCAAACTTTACCCGCATTGCGATCGTGCTGTTCGAAAACAAAGAGTTCGGAAGCGTGATCGGCAACCCGCAAATGCCCAATTACAACAAACTTGCCCGCGAGTATACGCTCCTCACGCAATATTACGCGGTGACACACCCCAGCCTGCCCAATTACATCGCCTTGATCAGCGGCGATACATACGGTATTGACAGAAACTGCAACGATTGTTTCCTCGATGCGCCGAGCCTGCCGGACCTGATCGAAGCCAGCGGGCGAACGTGGAAGACTTACCAGGAAGATATGCCCTCCCCATGCTTCCTCGGCGACACCCATGTCTATGTCCAGAAGCACAACCCTTTCGTGTATTTTGATTCGATCCGGCTGGACGCCGCCCGTTGCGAACGAAGCGTTGTCCCCCTCACCGCGCTTCAATCCGACATTGCGGCGGGTTCGCTTCCCAATTACATGTTCATCAAGCCCAACCTGTGCAACGACTCGCACGACTGCGAGTTAACCGTCTCGGATGCCTGGCTCACGAACTTGTTGACGCAACTCGTCCCCGCACTGGATGCGACCGGCGAACCGTATTTGCTGGCGATGTTATTCGAGGAAGGGCAGGGGAACCACTCGTGTTGCGGCTTGCCCGAAGAAGCGGGCGGACGCGTCCCCGTGGTGTTCTACTCCCCGCTCGTCAAAAACGGATTTGAAGACGCGACCCCGTACACGCATTACTCGATGCTGAAGACCATTTCAGAAGCGTGGGGGTTGCCGTATCTCGGTCATGCGGCGGAGGAATCGCATGTCCTCATCACCGCCCCGTGGAAATGACTCCGCGCGAGCGACCCTTGTGTGACCGCCTCTACGTTTTCGGAAACCACGGAAAGAACGCGCTGGTCTTCCGCGTATATTCTTCGTACCCGGGCTTGAACGACATTGTTCGTTCGAGCATCGTCACGCCCGAAACGTTCATCAAGAGCCAGGTCATCAGCCGTAGTGACAGCCATGCTGTGATCGACGC
>CAYPCK010000429.1:1094-2805 GCA_964409185.1 uncultured Anaerolinea sp.
TACATTCCCCACCAGGCAAGCGCATCGCCAAAATAATTGGGATGCCGCGTGTATTTCCATAGCCCGGTCGTCATCAATTTACCTTTGTTGGCGGGGTTCGATTTAAAGCGCGCCAGTTGCAGGTCGCCGATGGTTTCGAACGCCAGTCCGATTCCCCAAACGACCTCGCCGAGGAGATCAAGTGGTGTGAGTATCGCCGGAAATCCCGACGTTTGAACGGCGATCAGCGGCGCGGATATGACCCACATCAACACGCCTTGCAGGAGAAATACTTTGAAGAATGAAACCCACCACCAGCGCGCACCGTTCTCCTCCCTCCATTTGGCGTAGCGAAAATCCTCGGGCTTGCCCCAGTTTCGCCAGCCGATGTGCAAGGCAAGGCGCAAGCCCCACAGCGCCGCCATGATCGCCCCAAGATTTTTCCGAGGCAGGTATCCCTGCGGGGCGAGAATGAATGCCGTCCATGCCACGATTACGAACCCGATACCCCAGAATATATCCACAATACTGGCGTTCTTGAGGATCAGGCTCAACAGCCAGATAAGAATCATCATCCCCAACGCGATCCCGCCTGAAAGCACGAATAGTTCTACAAAGTTCATTTACTTTCTTTCGTAGAACACCAGGAGCGTGGTTCCATATTTTCGCTGGTCGAATTCAACAAGATTTTCGAGCGTGAACTCCCGTTTGAATTTATATTCCCTTGGCGCGATCTGCGCAACCACCCAGCCGTCTTCTGTGAGCCAGTCTATATTTTCGTCGGCAAGTTCCAGCGCTTTCGACCACATATCTTTGTATTGCGGGGGGGCGATGTACATATATTCGAACTTTTTATCCGGCGCCGAGGCGAGAAACGCGAACGCATCGGCGCGGCGGATGTCTGCCTGAGCGTTGAATCCGCAGTGGGCGACATTCGATTTGATGACCTCGATCGGTTCGCGATTCGCGTCGGTAAAGCGGACAAAGGACGCGCCGCGGCTCAACGCCTCAATTCCGACGGCTCCCGTCCCTGCGAACACATCCCACCAGTTCGAGTCAACGACATCGCCGCCAATGATATTGAACAGGGATTCCTTGACGCGGTCGGTTACCGGGCGGGTTGTATTCCCGTCCACGGACTTTAATTTTCTGCCTTTGGCTGTACCGGAGATCACGCGCAGGCTCATGGGATTTGTTTCACCTCGCAGAAGATCGCGTCCCCGCGGCGGATTTGCACAACCGGCGGCGCGTCCCTGAAAATGGAGCGGTCATCGTTCGTCCGCGCGTTGACCAGGACGAAATCGCCGGGCTGGACGGCTTCGCGAAACTCGCGTAGTTCCCGCACAATGGTCAACGGGCTGGCGTAGTATTCGGCAATGTAGGCTTCGCGATGGACATACAACGTGGCGGAGGGGTGGTTGAGCGCTTCGAAGTTTTCGACGGCATCTTTGTAACACGTCAGCCAGTATTCGGTTTCATAGCGGCGGAACGCTCCGCTCGTGCCGCCAACGAAGGAATTGTAATAGGCATATTCATACGGATGAAGTTGAATGATGCCCGCAAGGCTGGGAAGAAAAATCAGCGCGACCAAGCCTGCGCGTAGCCAGTATTGAATATTTTCCAGAATCCATTCGAAAGCGAATCCACAGAAGATAAATATTGGCGGCAGGATGAAGAGAAAGTGTCGCAAGCCGTCGTAGACCGCGGGGCGCAAGAGCTCCCCCAGCCCACC
>CAYPCK010000430.1:0-1490 GCA_964409185.1 uncultured Anaerolinea sp.
GCCGTCGCTCGCTGACGTTGAAGACCGCCTTCTCCGCCTCGTCCATCACGTCGTCCACGCTGGCTTTTTCGTTGTACGCGATGGAGGCAATCTTGTTCGCGGCGGTGATCATCTTGCGGCGGACAGAGTATCCCTCCACGATGCGGCCGTACGATTCGGCATTGAGCGACGACGGCACCTGGTTCACCAGCGCGGTGAGGTAGGCGGGTCCGCCGATCTCGTTCAACTGGTTAAGCTTGTCGAGTTCGTTCGCAACAGTCAAAAGGTCGATGGGGATGCGCTGTTCGTGCAGGCGCGTGAAGGCGTCCCAGATCCATTGATGGCGGTGGATGTAAAAATCGTCGGCGCTCAAAAACTGGGCGACATCGTAATACGCTTCGGGGTTAATGAACACCGCCCCAACGACGGCTTCTTCGGCTTCGCGGCTGTGGGGCACTGCCGTTGCGGAGGACGTGGGGACGGTGTCTTCAGTGGGCAAAAAGTCGGTCATTTTTTCTTGGGTTTTTTCGGTTTGTCGGGCGCATCGTCCTCAGGTTTGGATTCATCGGGTTTGTCGAAGTCGAGTTTCTCGAGAAAATTTTCGAAGACGGATAAACGCTCGGCTCCTTCTTTCGTGAGTGGAATTGGTTCGGCTTTCTGCGGTGGGATCTGCGCCGCTGACACATCCTGCTCCGGCGTGATGCTTGCCGCGTCCATCACGCTCTCGTGGACGAAGATCGGCACGACGGCGCGTACCGCGACCGCGATGGCATCGGAGGAGCGCGAGTCCACTTTGATTTCCTTGCCGTTCAAGTCGGCGATGATCGCGCCGAAGAAGGTGTCGTTCTCGAGTTTGACGATCTCGACGCGCGTGATGCGGGCGTTGAACGCGCCGAACACGTTGGTGAGCAGGTCGTGCGTGAGCGGGCGGCTGACTTCCACTTCCTGTAAAGCAATGGTGATCGCCTCCGCTTCGTACGGACCCACCCAAATGGGGAGGAAGCGTTCAGCGTTGACTTGCTTGAGCACCACCAGCCGGTTGGGCGTCATCAGATGCACGCGGACACTATCGATTTGCACTTCAATCAAATTTGTTGCCATGGGAATCTCCGAACGAGTTTGGCTATTGTAGCATATTCATCCGTGACTGTGCGGTGTGTTGTCAGAAAGGTGAAATGCGGCTATAATCCCGCCTTGCCTGATGAAAAACAGGTAACAGTTCGGGGCGTGGCGCAGCCGACTGCGCATGGCGCTGAAAGCGCCAGGGTCGGATTGCTCATCTCCTGAACAACATTGATCGGGGCGTGGCGCAGCCCGGTAGCGCACTTGCATGGGGTGCAAGGGGTCGTAGGTTCAAATCCTATCGCCCCGACAGAAAAGAGACTTCACCACGAAGTCTCTTTTTCGTTGACGGGTAGCGCATGGCGCTGAGAGCGCCAGGGTCGTACGCTGCGCGCAAATCCTATCGCCCCGACAGAAAAGAGACTTCACCACGAAGTCTCTTTTTCGTT
>CAYPCK010000430.1:1590-2802 GCA_964409185.1 uncultured Anaerolinea sp.
GTTGGTGAGCGCTGGGGCTAATAAATTATCTTCTTCCAATCCAACTCGTGCAAGGTTTTGTGCAGGCGGTGGTCGTCGTCCACGACGAGGTAGGTGAGATTCGTGAACAGCGTCTCCGCGACTTCGCGCGCGGATTCGAGCGGAACCACGTCGTCCCGCGTCCCGTGGATGACAGTCACAGGGTTAGACACAGGTTGAAGGTCCAGATGAGAACCGAACGGCACACGGAGGAGCGCCGGGGCGAGCAGGATCAATTTCCGTACTTGAGTTGGGTGTTTGCACGTGAACACCGTCCCCATCAGTCCGCCGAAAGAAGAGCCGATGATCGTCCAGTCTTTTTCGCCAGCAAGGATCGGTTGAAGTTGTGCCATTCGTTGCTCGAACGAGCCTTCGAAATCGGGCGTGAGCATGCCGGGGAACCATTCGCGGAACTGGCGCGCCTTGCCGCTGTTGCTATCGCTTTCAAGCCCGTGCAGGTAGATGAGTTTGGAATTATCCATCGTTATTTGGGTTAAGAAAAACCAGACCGTTCTCGACCGCCGACCATTGACCGCGGTCCGCTGTCGGCGGTCAAAAGTTAGACGTGTTGCGCAAGTCCTGATTATTGTTTTTGCATGCGCATGATGATCACCTGGGTGAGCGCGCCGATGACGAACAACCCGCCGGTGACGAGGGTTTGCGTCATGTCGCTCAACCGGAAGAGCGTGGTGACGTAGATCGCGCCGATCAGGCTGGAGATGACGATCAGCGCCCATTCGGTAAACACGCCGATGACAACCGCGCCAATGACCGAGCCGACAAAGAACGGCAATAGCGGAAAGGTTAACACCCCGGGTTCGAAATATTCCATGAGCACATATCCGCCGGCAAAAAAGCCCGCAAGATAATAACCAACGGGTTCATTGACGATAACGATCCAGGCGGCTAGGATGGCGATCCCTGCCATGAAGGCGTAGTCTGCCCAGTTGGGCAGGGAGGGTGGAAGTTTAGGCGTGAGGCGCAACGCCACCAGCGCCGCCATGCCGCCGGCGAAAAGGAAGTTAAGTTCGCGACCGAGGAAGAGTATGATCGCGCCGATCACACCGCGTATCACGAGCATGGAGGTCTCCTTTTCTTAGAGAGTGTCTGAAAAGTCAAAATCACCTCACCCGCTCATGTCATTCTGAACCGCATAGCGGCAAAAATCTCTGTTTTGCCTGTACGACTTCAAGC
>CAYPCK010000431.1:0-2486 GCA_964409185.1 uncultured Anaerolinea sp.
GCAGGGTCGGACGTGGGGCCGCGCGCGCCTACTCGTACTTTTTCCGCCACAACAAGATGACTCCCACACAGGAAGGTCAACAGCGGCTCGAGGTCATCGCCGAGAACACACAACTCGGCGCGGGATATTCGATTGCCATGCGCGACCTTGAGATCCGCGGCGCAGGCGACCTGCTCGGCACACGCCAAAGCGGACACATCCAGGCGGTAGGGTTTCATCTGTACACGCGGCTGCTGGCGGATGCGGTGAGACGAATTCGAGTTGCAGGTTCCAAGTTGCAGGTTGAAGGTTCTCAACTTGCCAACCTTCCACCTTTCCAACCTTCAACCTTAAACCTTCAACCGATGTCCATGCCTGTCAATGTAGATTTACCTCTCGCCGTCGGAATCCCCGCCGAGTACATCCCCGATCAAGATTTGCGTCTGCGGCTGTATCGTCGCATTGCAGACCTGCGCGACGAGACCGAAATAGACGCGCTGGCTTCCGAGTTCAAGGATCGCTTCGGCGAATTGCCCGAAATGACCGAGAATTTGTTTTACCAGATGCAAGTCAAATTGCGAGCAGAGAAGGCGGGATTATCTTCCATCAACTGGGAAAGCGGACAAATCGTCCTGCGTTATCCCGCATCTGCAAATGGAAATGAATCCAAGCGGCTGCCTGATTTAGGCGCGGGGATACGCGGAGGCAAGTCTGCGTATTGGTGTTCGTTTGGCGAGGAGTGGGAGGCGAAGTTACTGGAGGTTTTTGATAAATTAAAGGGAGAGTATTAACGATTTATGTTTGGGGGTCTTTTGCGAAATAACCAACCGAAGGCGGTAGCGGGGCGCGCGCGCTAACTATTGCAAAGCCAAGGTCATTGGTGAAATTACGTTTACCTGAATAACCTTACGACATGTCAGTTTGAGCGATAGGGAAGGGTCTCGATTTTCTGGCGTGAAGTAAGGGCTGGGGCGAAGCGACTGGGTGTACCGCGACTTGTTTTGGCGGGCGGCATGTCGTCCGTTATCATACCTGTAACCTTTTCATAAACTGTCAATAACACGGGATACAGAATATTTTGTATAATTAGAATCGTTGGACTTAAAGTACTGGAGGTGACTGGTTTAAATATCTGTATGATGTCTGTAGTGTCATCAAAACCTGCATAATCTAGAGGAGATTTGTATGAAAAAGTCAGTCCGTATTTTTTCAGTTCTGCTGATTCTTGGGTTGCTATTCGCGTCTGCCCCAGCCGCCCAGGCATCCGACCTCGCGGGCGTGGGGTTGCTCGATGACTTCAACCGCCCCAACGGAACGCTGGCGGGGAATTGGTCCGGCTATCGCACCAGTTATCGCATTGTGGACAATCAACTAAAGGTGAATAATAACGGGACGAACACTGCCATTTTCTGGAAAACCGCCCTCGGCGCCGAACAGGAAGCCTACTTCACCTTCGTAGATGTGAAAGACACCGCCACCGAACAAAACCTCCTGCTCAAATCGCAGAGCAACCGCACTTGGGGTGACGGCGTCATCGAAGTGTTGTACGATGCGCCGCATCACGTGGTAGAAGTGTGGACGTGGCAGTGGCCCGGTGGGTGGGTCAAATATGGCGATAGTATGCCTGCCACCTTTGTGGATGGCGATCAGTTCAGCGCGCGCGCGTATGCCAACGGCTTTGTCGAAGTCTATCAGAACGATACCCTGTTGGGCACGCGCGACATCACTGCCTGGCCCCACTACGACAAGGGCGGCTACGTGGGCATGTGGTTCATCGGTGGACGCAACGCCATCGTGGATGATTTCGGCGGTGGGACGATCATCGATCCCCCGTACCAATTGGTCGACCTCCAACTGCTCGCCTTCAACGATTACCACGGTTTTCTCGAAACCAGCGGTACCCCGGGTCCGGGCAATGTGGGTAGCGACCCCGCCGGCGGCGGTGAATTCCTCTCCGCAAAACTGACTCAACTCCGCACGGGTCACGCGAATAGCCTGACCGTGGCGGCGGGCGACTTGATCGGCGGTTCGCCCTTCCTTTCCGGCCTGTTCCACGATGAGCCGTCGGTCGAAACCCTCAACGCGATGGGTCTCGATGTATCGGGCGTGGGCAATCACGAGTTCGATGAAGGCGTCGTTGAGCTGCTCCGCATGCAAAACGGCGGATGTCACCCCGTGGACGGTTGCTACTTCCCGAGCGATCCCTACCCCGGTGCCAACTTCCAGTGGCTTGCTGCGAACGTCGTCAATGATGTGACCGGCGATACCCCGCTCCCGCCATACTGGATTGACGAAATCGATGGCGTGAAGGTCGGCTTCATCGGCATGACCCTCGAGGCCACAAACACCCTGGTCGCGCAAGTCGGCATCAACGGTTGGTCCTTCCTCGATGAAGCAGATACCGCGAATGCGCTTGTGCCAGAACTGCAAGCGCAGGGCGTGGAAGCCATCATCGTGCTCCTGCACGAAGGCGGCTCACAAACGCCTCCTCCGGGCGCGGTCAATGC
>CAYPCK010000431.1:2496-2801 GCA_964409185.1 uncultured Anaerolinea sp.
ACCGGCTTGACCACAAGTGGAAGGCTTAATTTTTCAATGCATGCGTCGGCATCAGCGGACCGATTGTCCAGATAAACAACCTGCTCGACCCCGCCATTGATGTGGTAGTCACTGGGCACACGCACCTGCCCTATAACTGCCTGCTCAACGACCCGAGTGGCAACCCCAGAATGGTAACGAGCGCATACTCGTTCGGGCGCGTGGTTTCCGAGTTCAACCTCGTGCTTGACCGCCGCACCAACGATGTTCGCCGCGATCTTAGCACAGCCGTCAACCACGCCGTTATCCGCGCGCAATTGACGCCG
>CAYPCK010000432.1:0-2800 GCA_964409185.1 uncultured Anaerolinea sp.
AGAAAATCTCGGATGATTTTGGTCTGGTGATGTTCGAATACGCGGAAGAGGTTTCGGGTCCCATTCCCCTGCCGCTGGAGGGCATGGTGGAGGAATTACCGGTGGTGACCGAGGTTGCCCCGGACCTGGAGACGCAATTGATCCAGAACCGCTCGCGCGTGCGCCGGTTGGGACCCGTCAACCCCGAAGCCAAGCAGGAGTTCGATGCCGAGCTGGAACGGTACACCTTTATGAAGGCGCAAGTGGACGATTTGCGCAAAGCCGATGCCGACCTGAAACAGGTGATCGCCGAGTTGGACGATTTAACCAAGCGTGAGTTTTCAAAAACCTTCGACGCGGTGGACAAACAGTTCCGCGCGATGTTTACGCGGTTGTTCGGCGGAGGTTCGGCGCGGCTCGCCCTCACCGACCCGGATAATTTGGTCGAGACGGGCATCGAGATCGAAGCGCGTTTGCCCGGGCGGCGCGAGCAGGGATTGGCATTGCTTTCCGGCGGGGAACGTAGTCTGACCGCGGTCGCGTTGGTGTTCGCGTTATTGAAAGTTTCGCCCACCCCGGTCTGCGTGATGGACGAAGTGGACGCGATGCTCGATGAAGCGAACGTCGGTCGCTTCCGCGATCTTTTGCAGGAATTGAGCAAGGATACGCAGTTCATCGTCATCACGCACAACCGCAACACCGTGCAGGCGGCGGACGTGATCTACGGTATCACCATGGGGCGCGATTCCGCCAGCCAGATGATCAGCCTGCGGCTCGATCAGGTCACGGAGGATATGTTGAAGCGAGGTTGATCGTCGGCGGCACAAACGGAAACGCCCTGCTTTGGACAAGCAGGGCGTTTCGCTCCTCTATTCAAACCGTATTTATTGCCCGAAACCTTCCGGCGCAGGCGGGACGCGTTCCATCCAGATATCATACGTCAGGATGGCGGCTTCGCTTTCGATCTCTACCAGCCATTCGGCGAAGGCGGTTTCCTGTTGCTGGCGATATTGGCTTGCATTCAAGGGAATTTCAGCATGACCGAGCACCTGGATGATGTGGTAACCAAACTGGCTTTTGACTGGTTCGCCGATCACCCCGATTTCCTGGCTGAACGCGGCGTTCTCGAACTCAGGGACCATCATTCCCCGTCCGAACCAGCCGAGGTCTCCCCCGCTACTGGCGGAGCCGGTATCCTTCGATACTTTCAACGCAACCTCCGCGAAACCATAGCCGAGGTCAAAATAGGCTTGGGCGTTGCTTACACCGGTCAGGTCGTCCACCAGGATGTGACGCGCCCAGACTTGTTCTTCTGTGCGAGGGACATCGGCAGTGATCTTTTCGAACACTTTTTGGCGGATCAATCCGTATTCGTACACGGCGCGCAAGGTCTCCTCGCTAAATCCGCTATTGACTTTGAAATTCTCGACCGCCGTGGCGTATTGCGTGCTATAGCCTTCGATGGTGTAAGGTGTGGCGGTTGCCGTTGCTGGCAATGGGACAAATGTCGGTGTTGGCTTTGCCTGGGTGGGCGTTGCAGTTGCCGTCATGGCGGGATCCGGGGTTCCCGTCGGGGCGGTTGTAGAGGTCGGGGCTGGCGACGGCGTTAACGTGGACGGATACAACGTCAACTGTTGAGAGGACAGAGTCGGGAAAAGAACCGCGGTCGGCGTGACCGTGGGGGTTTTGGTCCCGTTCGGATAGAAGCCGTAGGCGGATTGAATCGCCTCTTCCAGTTCCGCCTCGCTGACGACAATGCCGAGTTTCTCGGCTTCCTGCCGCACGAGGATCTCCTCTTTCAAGCTTTCGAGGGTCTGTTGCCCCAGCAATACGGGGCTTTGCAGGGTGAACGTAACGGTCTGTAATTGCTGGGTGGTATCCAACCCAAAACTTTGCTGGAACTGCAGGTTTTGATATTCATTCAACAGGATCAATCGTTGAACCTGTACGCGCTCCTGAAATTCTTTTGTCGTGACAATCTGGCCGTTGATCTCCATAACCGGATCGTTCAATTGCAGGTAGTTCAGGTCGAGGTAGCCATACCCGATGATCAACGTCACGATCAAAATACCGCCGAACGCGATCCATCGGACAAGGCGCGTCTGTTGGCGGTCGCGTTCCAGCCGGGCAATGTGTTTTTTTGTTGCGACTCGAGGTGGGCGGCTTTGGTTGGTCATATGTTTACCGGCTCGCGTCGGCGTGCGCGCCCGTGAACGGGAGCAGGGCGATGTGTCGCGCCTGCTTGATCGCCGCCGCCACCACGCGCTGGTGACGCGCGCATGCGCCGGTCTGGCGGCGCGGGCGGATGCGCCCATCATCGCCAACGTATTTCCTGAGCAGGTCGGTCTTCTTGTAATCGATCACCAGCGATTTATCGGCGCAGAATTGGCAAAACTTGGGCTTGGCGAAAAAGCGGCGCTCGCCGCCCCCGCCTTCGCCGCCTTCCTGCGGTCTTCGTTGTTCTCTTTCTTCAGCCATTGTTGTACTCCGTTCTGTCTATCGGCAACCTATGCTTTGCATGGTTCGCCTTTTTATTAAAAAGGAAATTCGTCTTCCTGGGCGGAACCGTCCGCTTCGCGAGGCTCGGGTTCCGCTGGAATGTGCCCGTGTTGGGTGTGGTCGCGGCGGTCGCCGAGCATGATCATCTCATTGGCGACGATCTCCACACTGGTGTGTTTGACGCCTTCCTTGTCGTCCCAGCGGCGGGTTTGCAATCGCCCGTCAACATACACCTGCTTACCTTTGGACAGGTATTGTTTGCAGGTTTCCGCCAGGCTTCCGAAGGCAACGATATTGAACCATTCCGTTTCGTTGTGACGTT
>CAYPCK010000433.1:0-2794 GCA_964409185.1 uncultured Anaerolinea sp.
ATGAAGCCGCCTCCAACATCATCGAACACGCCTACGAAGGTATTGCAGACGGCATGCTGACGATCTCTTGCGGAGTGGAGACGAACATTCTCACTATTGTTCTGGTTGACCATGGCAAGTCTTTCGACCCTTCTGGCGTCCCGTTGCCGGATATTCAGGCAGACCTCGGTGATCGTAAGATCGGGGGGTTGGGAATTTTTCTCATGCGCAAGTTGATGGACGAAGTTGATTATCATTCGGATGCGCAAACCGGCAATACACTTAAGATGATCAAACGAAAGGCGTAAGGCATGAAGCAGGCGTCATCGTCAGATTGGCGCGACCTTGCCCGCCTCGGAGAGCAATTGCTCAGCGCCGACTCGCTTGGCGAGCAACGCATCCGCGTTGTGGATATGGCGTCGCGCCTGCTTGGCGGGGAGGCGGAGTTCTGGCTTCACGAAGCGATCTTCCGATTGCCGCACACCAGCCAGGAACCGGTCTTTTCCCCCGAACCTTCCACCAAGGCGATGCAACGCGCCATGTCAACCGGCAGACTCGTCATCGGCAATCACAAAGGCGGGCGGAAAAACGGCGTACCACAGCCGGTGTGGGCTTCGATCCCGTTGATGGATCGCGGCGCGACCCTGGGGGCGCTTCAAATCTCCCGCCCGAAGGGACCCGCCTTCAAAAAAGACGATATCAACCTTTTGGAAGGACTGGCTGGCGTGGTTTCGGTGGGGCTGACTGCCTCACACCGAATCGCCGTCGAGCAGTTCCGCTTGAACCAACTTGACTTGGTCAGTCAGGTGAGCGCGCAGATCGCCAATGTGCTGGACCTCGACGAACTTTCGGAGCGGGTCACACAACTCATTCAGGAAACTTTTCGTTTTTACTACGTAGCCATCTTCACCGTACGAGATGGTTCAGCCAACCTGCGCTTTCGTTCCAGCGCGATGGCTCAGCGCAAGGGCAAGGCAAAGGTGAAGGTGGCGCTGGAGGTGAAGATCGGGGAGGGGTTGATCGGGCAAGCCGCGGCGGAAGGGGAACGGATCGTCGTCCCAAACGTAAAAAAGGATGCGCGCTATCGCTTCATTGATGCCCTGCCATTGACACGGTCGGAGGTGGTGATTCCGTTGAAGACCGAGGGGCGCGTGCTGGGCGTACTGGATGTGCAAAGCGACCAGGTGGATGCCTTCCACCCCAACGACCTGTTGATCCTCAACGCGCTGGGGGATACAATCGCGCGCGCCATCGAGAGCGCCCGGTTGTACCGCGACCTCCGCCGCCATTCCGATCATCTCTCGTTGATCGCCGATGTGGGCAAAAGCGTAAACGCATCGTTGGAACTGAACACTCTCATGAAAAGCGTATCGGATTTAATTCACGAACGCTTCAAATTCCCGCATGTGTATTTGTTCACCGTGCATCGCAATCGCCGCATCATTGAATATCAGGCGGGGAGCGGCGCGCGGGACGCCGGCTCGGCGGGGTTCACCATTCCCATGGACGACCCGCTCGGCATTATCCCGTGGGTGGCGCGGGAGGGGAAGACTGTAGTCGCCAACGATGTCCGCAAAGATAAACGGTATATCCCGTCGCCGTTGCCGCCAGAGAACACCAAATCCGAGATCTGCGTGCCGCTCTTGTATGATGGCGAAGTCGTCGGTTTGCTCGATATCCAGTCGGACCGCTACCACGCCTTCAATGCAGAGAACCGTTTCATGTTCGAAGCTGTGGCGGATCATATTGCTGTTGCCATCCATAATGCCGCCTTGTACCGCTCGGAACAGTGGCGGCGGCGCGTGGCAGACAGCCTTCGGGAAGTGGCTGGCTTGATCTCAGCAGACGAAGATGTGGACGATGTGCTGGAGGTCATCCTGTCCGAGTTGGAGCGCAACTTGCCGGTGGATGTCTCAGCGATCTGGCTCCTCGAGGACGATCAGTTATATCTTGCGGCAAGCCACAATTGCGACGAGAACGTGCTGGAATCCGCATTGTATGATTCGTCCGAGGCGTACGATGTGTTGATGAAAGCCGTTACCTCGGAACACGCGGAGATTCGCAAACCCACCGACCCGGTCTGGGTCTCCGGGCTGGTGTCGGGTTTTGACTCGAATTATTCCGCGCTGGCGGTGCCGTTGCGCGTGGGCGACCAGCCCTTTGGCGTCATCACCTTGGCGCATCACGCGCCGGGCAGGTATGGGCGCGAAGCGCAGGCGATTGTCACCACCTTTGCCAGTTACGCCGCCGTTGCCATCGAAAACACCCGCCTGTACGATATCGCGCAGGAACAAGCGTACGCCTCCGCGGCGTTGTTGCAGGTGGCGCAAGCGATCGTCAGCCTCAACGACCTCGATGAAATCCTCGGCACGATCATCCGCATCCTACCGATCCTCATTGGGGTCGAGCGCGCGGCGCTTTTTCAGTGGGATGCGGGTGCGGAGCAGTTCATCCCTTCGCAAACCTACGGGTTGAACGCCGAGGACGAATCGCTGTTTTGGAGCCGCTCCTTCTCCGCCGGCGAATTTGCTTTTCTCGATTCGTGTCGCGGCGCTACGGGGATGCTGGCATGTCCACTCGAAGGGACGGGCGGGTTGGGGGCGTGGCTGTCAGCCGACCCGTCGCAGGAGGCGAATCTCGGCAACCCCAATGCCTTGTTGTTCGCCGTACCCATCGCCGTCAAAGACGCGCTGTACGGCGTCATGTTGATCGAAGAGGCGGCTGGCGGACTGCGCTTCCGCGCGCGGCGGCTGGAGATCATCACCGGCATTGCGCAACAGGCGGCGCTGGCGATTCAAAACGACCTCTTGCAGCG
>CAYPCK010000434.1:0-2791 GCA_964409185.1 uncultured Anaerolinea sp.
GCCGCCCACCCCAACTGCGCCTACCTGTGGATGGAGCACTCGCTCGACCCCAAAGTGCAGGGCGACCTTGCCGCCTGGTTCCAGAACATCCCAGTGCGCCTCGATGCTTGCGATGGCAATGAGTTGCTCGGCGCGGATGGCTGTGTGAACAACGGCTTGAACGATTTCGACAAGATCCAATGGTGGCGCACGCCAACCTCCGATTGCGGCGACGATGATGCCGCGACGGAGTGCGTGCCGTATCATGAATGGGTCACCAATTACGTGGCTGTGATCGGCGGTCGTTAGTCCGTTCTGTGTTAGACCAACCTCAGGCGGGGACAAATCCCGCCTGAGGTTCATTATTTTGCAGGCTTGGTGAATTCGTATGAACCCAAAGAGACGCTTCATGAAAATTCGCGAATCCTGTAATAAAAATCCAACCATCAGCGAGTGCGCCAAGTCATGATGAACTCATCCACCCCTGCCATCCGGTTCAATCAGGTCAGCCGTCACTTCGGCGACGTGAAAGCAGTCGACCAGGTGGACCTTGAAGTGCGAGACGGCGAATTCTTTTCGATGCTGGGTCCTTCCGGTTCGGGGAAGACCACCTGCCTGCGGATGATCGCCGGCTTCGACCGCCCGACCGCCGGTCATATTTTTTTGTATGGGCAGGATGTCTCCGACCTGCCGCCCTATGAACGGGATGTGAACACTGTTTTTCAAGATTACGCATTATTCCCGCACATGAATGTGGGGGATAACATCGCCTACGGACTCATGATCAGGAAGGTTTCGAAACCGGAACGCATGAAGCGCGTGGAAGAAATGCTCGAATTGGTCAAACTCCCCGGCTACGCGGGACGTAAACCCTCGCAACTCTCCGGCGGACAGCGCCAGCGCGTCGCCCTCGCCCGCGCCTTGATCAACCATCCCAAAGTTCTCCTGCTGGATGAGCCGCTCGGCGCGCTCGACCTCAAACTGCGCCAGCAAATGCAAGTGGAGTTGAAATCCATTCAACAACGCGTTGGCATCACCTTCATTTTTGTTACACACGATCAAGAAGAAGCCCTGACGATGAGCGACCGCATCGCGTTGTTCAATCACGGCCGCATCGAACAGATCGGCACACCCGCTGAGATTTACGAACATCCCACTACCGCCTTCGTTGCCGGGTTTGTAGGCACATCGAACCTCGTCAGCGGCGAAGTCGCAAAACGGATCACCGGATCAGACATCACATTTTCGATCCGACCGGAAAAGATCCATCTGGGAGGCGCGAACGAATCGGCGCCCACGGATAGTTTCGTCACGGATGGGAGCGTACGGGATGTGATCTATCTCGGTTTGTACACGCGGTATCTGGTCGAATTGGATGGCGGCGGCGATCTGGTTGTCGTCGAACAAAACCTCAAGACCACCTCGATGGACGTGTTGAAGATCAAAAATCAACGTGTGCGCCTGCACTGGAAGAAGGAACACATCCGGGAGGTAGGCGGCTAACATGTTGCGGCGAATTTCCACCTATTTGTATCTGCATCCCCGCGTGGTATTGGGCTTGTTGCTCGGACCGCCGCTGTTGTACATGCTTGTCGTGTACCTTGGCTCGCTGTTCAACCTGCTGATCTACAGTTTTTATTCTCTCGAGGAGTTCACCGGGCTGATCGTGCGTAAGTTTACGCTATCAACATACGCAAAACTCCTTGAGCCTGCCAATCTCGATATTTTCAAGCGCACGACCATAATGGCGGCTGCAGTTACATTCGCAGACGCGTTGATCGCCTTCCCGCTGGCGTATTACACGGCAAAGTTCGCCTCGCCGCGTTTGAAAACGTGGCTGGTCATCGCGATCACCATCCCGTTGTGGTCGAGTTATCTCGTGCGCGTGTATGCCTGGAAATTGATCCTCGCGCAGGAAGGCATTCTTTCGTGGTTCATCAACCTGTTGCATCTCGACGGCGCGCTCCGTTGGTTGTTGAGTTTTGAAGCGATCGGCGGCTCCTCGCTGGCACTTTCGCCCATCGGGTTGTTCATTGTATTCGCGTATATCTGGCTTCCGTACATGATCCTGCCGATCCAAACTTCGTTGGAACGGGTGCCAAAGTCGCTGCTGGAAGCCTCCAGTGATCTGGGCGCAAAACCCCTGCAAACGTTCCGAACCGTGATCCTTCCATTAGCGTTTCCTGGCGTAGTGGCCGGTTCGATATTTACTTTTTCATTAACGCTCGGCGATTTCGTTGCCCCTGTTGCGCTCAGCAATTCGAAATTTTTCATCGGCATGGCTGTGTATTCCTATCAGGGTACGGGAGGCAACGTCCCGCTTGCCGCGGCGATGACGATGGGGTCGGTTGTCATCATGATCGTCTACCTGCTCATCGCTCGCAAACTTGGAGCCTTCGATGCCCTCTAACACACCTTCAGGTCCGAAAGCCTCATGGGGATTAAAACTTGCCGCGCTCGGCGGGTTGTTGTTTTTGCATGTGCCGATCCTGATCATCCTCCTATACACTCTCACGCCCGACGAGGCGACCTACACCTTCCCTCTCCCGGGCATCACCTTCAAATGGTTCCACGAGGCATTGGGCCGTAATGAAAACGGGGAATGGAACCGCCCGGATATGTGGCGCGCCTTGACGTTGTCCTTGCAGGTTGCGTCGGTGGCGACGGCGGCGGCTCTCATCCTCGGGACGCTTGCCGCGGCCGCGGTCTGGCGCAGCCGGTTCTTCGGCAGGGA
Organism: uncultured Anaerolinea sp.; assembly: GCA_964409185.1. Classification (GTDB taxonomy): domain Bacteria; phylum Chloroflexota; class Anaerolineae; order Anaerolineales; family Villigracilaceae; genus Defluviilinea. The sequence continues at coordinate 2,714 of CAYPCK010000434.1, forward strand.
GTCGGTCTCCTTCCTGCTCGTTTTGCCGATCGCCCTGCCCGGCATCGTGACCGGCATCGCCCTGCGCACCGCCATCAA
>CAYPCK010000435.1:0-1097 GCA_964409185.1 uncultured Anaerolinea sp.
TGCGGCGGCGAAGCGTTGACGAACGACCTCGCCGAGAAACTCCTCCAGCGCGGACAGCAGGTGTGGAACGTGTACGGTCCCACCGAGACGACGATCTGGTCAACGATTTACAAAGTGGATTCGATTCAATCGGGCATCTCAAACACGGTTCCGATTGGCAGACCGATTGCCAACACGCAGATTTACATTCTCGATTCGAATCTTCAGCCTGTTCCTGTTGGCGTAATTAGCGATCTGTACATCGGTGGCGATGGAGTCAGCCGTGGGTATTTGAATCGGGCAGAGTTGACGGCGGAGAGATTCATCCCTCACCCCTTCACCCCTCTCCCAGCGGGAGAGGGGACGGGGGTGAGGGAGAAGGGAGAGGGGATGGATGGTTCTGCTCCAAGGCGGTCTGTGACCGCCGATGCTGTGAAAAAACCTGCGGGGTCACAGACCCCGCAAAAGCAAACCATATATAAAACAGGCGACCTGGCGCGTTACCTCGCGGATGGAAACATCGAGTTCTTTGGCAGAAGCGACCAGCAGGTGAAAGTCCGCGGCTACCGCATCGAGACCGGCGAGATCGAGGTCGCGTTGATGGGGCATCCGTCCGTGAAGCAGGCGGTCGTCATCGCGTGGAAGGAGCGGTCGTCGGAGGCGAGTTTGGTTGGGTATGTGGTGCCAGCCGTCCCTACGCATGAAGCGGATTCTGTCGAGTTGCGCGATTTCTTGCGGACGAAACTTCCTGAATATATGATTCCCTCTGTGTTTGTGAATCTCGACTCGCTGCCATTAACCCCGAACGGGAAAATTGATCGCAAGGCGTTGCCCGCCCCATCGCAAACGCGCGTTGACCGTGCGCAATATATCGCCCCGCGCACGCCGTTGGAATCCCAACTCGCCGAAGTGTGCGCGCAAGTGCTGGGCTTGAGCGTCGAGCAAGTGGGCGTGAACGATAACTTCTTTGACCTCGGCGGACATTCATTGCTCGGCACGCGGCTCGTATTTTTGTTGCGTGAGAAATTTGGCTTGCAAGCCGCCGACCTGCCATTGCGTGCGTTGTTCGAAAACCCAACGGTGGCAAATCTTGCCTTGACCATCGAACGCGCGCGGCG
>CAYPCK010000435.1:1197-2782 GCA_964409185.1 uncultured Anaerolinea sp.
CAGTTGTGGGACGAATCGCTCGCGCATCGCATCAAACCTGTGTTGGGCGACCTCGGCTCGCCGCGCCTCGGCTTGAGCGACGAAACATTCAACGAACTTGCGCATCAAATGGACGCGATCATTCACAACGGCGCGATGGTGAACTTTGTCTATCCGTATCACGCGCACAAAGCCGCGAACGTGTTGGGCACGCAGGAAATCTTGCGCCTCGCCAGCCGCGCAAAGTTGAAGCCTGTGCATCACGTCTCCACGCTTTCGATTCTGTACTCGCGCGGCGTCAACGATGGGCGCGTCTATCGCGAAGATTCGAACCTCGATGAGGTCGGCGCGCCGTTCGGCGGATACGCTCAGAGCAAATGGGTCGCGGAAAAACTCGTCATGCAGGCGATGGAGCGCGGCATCCCGTGCGCGATCTATCGCCCGGGGCTCGTGTCGGGTCACAGCGTCACGGGCGCGTGGAATACCGACAACCTGATCTCCAGCATGACGCGCGCCTGCGTTCTGCTCGGCAGTGTGCCGAACCTCGACGTGATGGTCAACATCGTGCCGGTGGATTTTGTCAGCGGCGCGATCGTGCAACTTTCAAAGGACGAGAAAAACTTCGGCGCGATCTTCCACTTGGACAACCCCGAACCGCTTCATTTCAAACATTTGGCTGGGTGGCTCGCCTCGCAGGGACTCGAAGCCCGCACCGTCTCGTTCGACGAGTGGCGCGAGGAACTGTTCAGCCAAATTCCGCACATGCCCTCCGACGAGTGGGCGCCGTATCTGCCCCTGCTCGAAGAAGTGGATGAGTCGCAGGTTTTCATGCCGGAGTTCGACCTCACCAACACCCTCACCCGCCTGAACGGAAGCGGCGTTCGATGCCATCCCGTGAACGACGCGTTGTTCTCCGCGTATTTGAATTACTTCATCCCGCGCGGGTTCCTCGAAAAAGAAAAATCAAAAACAGCGTGACCTCACCCAACTGGTTCGTTTGTCCGCAGCCCAATCCCTCGGCGGAGAGTCGGCTATTCATGTTTCCCTACGCGGGAGGAAGCCCCGCCGCGTTCAACAAATGGACAGCAAACAAGGTCGAAACTTATATCGCGCATTACCCCGGCAGGGGATCGAGATTCAATGAGCCTTCGATAAAAAGAATTGGAACTCTGATTGAAAACCTTTTGCCTGTTATTCAGCCCTTGTTAGACAAACCATTTGCATTGTTCGGTCACAGCATGGGAGGGCTGATCGCGTTCGAGCTCGCGCGGGGACTGCGAAAACGAAATCTTCCTCAACCGAAAGTTTTATTCCTCTCCGCTTGCGCCGCGCCGCACATCCCCGACCCAAACCCGCCGATCCATGCATTGCCAGACAATGAATTCCTGGAAGCCTTGAAAGAATTCAACGGCGTCCCCTCTGAGATTTTGAATCAATCCGAAGCGTTGAAAATTTTCCTCCCCATCCTCCGCGCGGACTTTGAAGCCGTCGAAACGTATCGCTTCGATTCGAGCGAACCGCCGCTCGATATTCCCATCGTTGCCTTTGGCGGACTCGACGATCCCCGCGTCAGCCGCGAACAACTTGAAGGTTGGGCAAAGCAGAC
>CAYPCK010000436.1:0-2782 GCA_964409185.1 uncultured Anaerolinea sp.
GTGCTCCTCCTCGTGGACGCGGCGGAAGGTCCCATGCCGCAGACGCGCTTCGTTTTGAAGAAGGCTCTCCAAATGGGGCACAAAGCCGTGGTCGTCATCAACAAAGTGGATCGCAAGGACGCCGAACCCGAACGCGTCCTCAACGAGACGTTCGACCTGTTCATCGAACTCGGCGCCACCGACGAGCAGGCGGAATTTCCCGTGGTCTACGCCATCGGTATTGACCAGCGCGCCGGGCTTACTACCGAGTTGGGACCCGACCTTCAGCCGCTCTTCGACGTAATTTTGAATCACATCCCCGCCCCCAACGTGGACGCGGACGCGCCTTTGCAGATGCTCGTCACCACCCTGGGCTACGACGATTACCGCGGCGTGACCGCCGTCGGCAGAATTTTCTCCGGCAGGATCAAAGCCGGGCAAAAACTTGCGCGCCTTACCATGGATGGCCGCAACCTCCCCGAAACCGCCAAATATTTATACTCCTTCCAGGGCTTGAACAAGGTTGAGATCGAATCAGCCAGCGCGGGCGACATTGTGTCCCTCGCGGGTTTGGAAGAAATCGCCATCGGCGAAACACTTGCCGACCCGGCAAATCCGGTTGCGTTGCCGACCATCAAAGTGGAGGAGCCGACCGTCCGTATGACGTTTGGAGTGAATACTTCTCCATTCGCCGGCAAAGAGGGGAAGTGGAGCACCTCGCGTAAGTTGCGCGAGCGGTTGTTCGATGAACTTCGGACCAATGTTTCGTTGCGCGTCGAGGAAACAGACTCGGCGGAAAACTTTCTGGTATCGGGTCGCGGTGAATTACACCTCGGCATCCTCATCGAAACCATGCGCCGCGAGGGCTACGAGTTCCAGGTCTCGCGCCCGGAGGTCATCTTCCACAAGGCGGACGATGGCGCGCTGCTCGAACCGTTCGAGGAAGTCCACATCGAAACCAGCAACGAGACCGTCGGCGCGGTGGTGGAGATGCTCGGGAGCCGGCGCGGCAAAATGATGGAGATGCACGACGCCGGTCAGGGCATGACGCGCATGGTTTACATCGCGCCGACGCGCGGTTTGCTCGGCTTCCGTTACCAGTTCCTCACCTCCACGCGCGGGGCGGGTGTGATGCACAGCATCTTCCACGGCTACGATGAAATGGCGGGCGCCATGTCCACTCGGCAGACAGGCTCACTCGTCGCGTGGGAAGCGGGCGACTCCACCGCGTACGCGCTGAAGAACGCCGAAGAGCGCGGCACGTTGTTCATCGGTCCCGGTGTCTCCGTCTACGAAGGCATGGTGATCGGCGAAAACACGCGCGGGCAGGATATGCCCATCAACGTGTGTAAAAAGAAGCACCTGACAAACATCCGCTCGGCGGGCGCCGACATGGAGATCCGCCTGACGCCGCCGCGCCGCATGTCGCTGGATGAGGCGATTGAATATCTCTCCGACGACGAACTGCTCGAGGTCACGCCGGAGTCGTATCGCATCCGCAAACGGATTTTGGATACGGAAGAGCGCGGCAAACAGGTGAAGAAAATGAAGGAAGCGTTGGGGGAGGAATAGCAAGTTCTGCGTACTGCGTATTCCAACAGGTCTCGCGGATTGAATCCGCGAGACCTGTTTTTCTTCGGGGCAGGATGTATGGTTTCTCAAGAACCGAAAATGAGGATATTTGTACACGGATTTCACGGATCAGCCGGAGTTTTTTCCGTTCCTTACGGAAGAAGCCGTGTCGTCCGTTTGCTCCGTGTACAAAAGCAGTTCGATCATGCCAACTTGAGAAAACCATACGGCAGGATGAGGGTGGTCTGCGTCAGTTTGTCAAATACAAGTAAAATTCCCGTATGTCCAGACGCCGAATCTTCTCCCGCCGCGCGGAGGGGAACCGATTCCGCCTGCCGTGGGGGTTGATCCTCATCCTCGCCGCGGTGGGGTTGTGTATTCTGATCCCTGGCAACCAGGTCGATATTTCCACGGTTGACATCACCAACCCCGAACTGCCCACCGCGCTCCCCACACGGACTCCACTCCCCCTGCCGACCAAGCCGAATATCGGGCGCATCATCTTCACATGTACGCGAGGCGACTTCAACCAGTTGTGCTGGGTCAACGCCGACGGGACAGGCTACCAGCAGATCACGGATGTCGAGGCGCATAATTATTATCCCGTGTATTCGCCGAGGGGCGGTTCCATCGTCTACGCCTCGAATCAGAACGGCGGGGCGTTCGATTTGTTCCTCTTCGTCTTCGAGGGGTCGCAGTTGATCCGCCTGACGGATTTCATCGGCAACGTGATCTCGCCCAGTTTTTCGCCGGATGGAACGCGCATCCTGTTCGCCAACCGCGCCGGCGTGGGACCCACCTCGTTGTGGACGGTGGATGGCAACGGCGAAAATGCCAGCCTGTTGTTTACGGGTGCAGAAGCCATCGTGGCAGCGGATTGGTCGCCGGACGGCGAAACGGTCGCGTTTGCCATGGGGGTGGGGAACCCGAACGAGTACCAGATCTTCCTGATGAACGCCGACGGCTCGAATGTACGGCAGTTGACACGCAACCTCGGTGGAATCGGTGGTAGCCTCGATTGGTCGCCCGATGGCAGATACCTGCTCATTTACGCGGGTCCCGATGGCGACAAGGATATTTTTCGCATCGACGTGCAGGCGCAGACCGCCACACAACTGACCGATGGCGGCAATAATGCCGCCTGTTCGTATTCCCCCGATGGTCAGTGGATCGCGTTCAACTCGTTGCGGAATAACGATCAGGCTGATATATTTATCATGCGCCCGGACGG
>CAYPCK010000437.1:0-2782 GCA_964409185.1 uncultured Anaerolinea sp.
ATTAACTCACCTTACGCGCGCTGCGTTTTCCTTGCGTTTTGACCGCCGACGGCGGACCGTTGTTCCTACTCTTGAGTCGGTTGTCCGCGGTCAACGGTCAAATTGGACTTGAAGTCTTATTGAAAGACATAGCCTGCGTAAGGTGAGTAAATAATGTACGCATGGTATAATTCGCTCGCTTGAATTCGGAGAGGTCGCGTAGTCTGGCTTAGCGCGCACGCTTGGAAAGCGTGTAACCCCAAAAGGTTCGCGGGTTCGAATCCCGCCCTCTCCGCCAACAAAAAATCTCCCGTGATATCGGGAGATTTTTTTCATTCGGTGGAAATTGTTTGGTTACGGTGTCGGGGTAGATTCGACTTCCACTTCGGAGCCGACATACAAAACGAAATTATTCGGGCTTACGTCCGCCGAATGACCCGTAGGGACCATCCCCTGCGCCGTCAGCACGGTGAACAGCGCGGATTGTTCCCAATTTCCGCCGCCGAAAATATCGTTGCCTTGAGATCCCGCATCGGCGCGCTGTGAGCCCAATCGCATGGCTTCGTAACTGGTCAGGTCAAGTCCGCCGCTGCGAGCAGTAAGGGCGGAATTGTGGCATGACACGCACCCAATCGCGTTGGAATACCATTGCCCATTTTCCACAAATAGCGGTTGAACATCTTCATACGAGGCTTCGCAATTCTTTCCGTCGATATCCGTAAACGGGAATGTCCCGCTTTCCGGCGCGCCCGCCGACACCCACGCCCCGATCAATTCGGTCGCGGCGGTCTGGCACGCATTAAACTCGGCGGCTCCGCTCTCCATCGCAGATTCAACATGTTGCGCCGGAATCAACGTGGGGACGGGCGTCCGCTCGACGATCTGGGCGGCGCGGACGCATTCGAAGGAAAACCCACACGACCACACCAGCAAGGCAATGACCCACAGCAGAACCACTCCAAGAAAGGCAAGGAGCGTGGCGTAAATTAATTTTTTAACGTCATCCATAATCGAAGTCCCTATTCTGCAGGTTGCAGTGTACGAACGAAGTTGACCACATCCCAGCGTTCGGACACGGTAAGGTTTTCGTTTAAGGCAGGCATGCGACCATCCACGCCGTTGGAAATGGTGAGGAAGAACGAACCGTCGCTTTTGGATTGCACGATATCCGAGGTGAGGTCGGCTGGTTTGAATTGAATGAGGAACGGGGCAACGGGTCCATTGCCCTGGCCCGTAACGCCGTGGCACATCTGACAGTGAATCGCGAATAATTCCGCGCCGCGCGCCAAGGAAGCCTCATCGGCTGGGGTGGGGTTTTGCGGAGCGCCCAGGCCGGGGATGGTTATGGCTCCTTCCACAGGAACAGACTGACTGGGGGGAGGAAGCGGGTTCTCCATCGGGCGGTACGACGGCTGGATCTCCATGAAACTGACCCAGTCGATCTTGATGATGTCGAACATGAACAGTTCGAGGATCCCGAAAAGGATGCCGAGCGTGAGGAATACCCAAAACAATTGTTTCAAAAGTCTCATAGTTGCCGCGCCTCCGCGGGTTCGACCGATTCAGCGCCCAGTTTGGTCAACGCATCGGTAACTTTCTTTGCGTCGTCCGGAGCGCACTTGAAAAAGATGGCGACCTTGCCCTCGCTGACTTCACCGACGTATTCGAGCGGGCGATAATTGGGGAAATAACTATCGAGGAAAACGCCGAGGAACGTGGCGAGGAGCGCGAAGAGCATGGTCATCTCGAAGGTGACAATGGCGCCGGGAGGAATGGGGGTGACATACTGCCCTCCCACCGGGACGTTGTACAAATACGGTGTGCCAAAGTTCAGGAAAAGCCCGAAGAAAAACCCGGCAATTGCCCCGCCCATGGACAATTTCGAAACATTCGTGCGCGGGTGGGGGCGGCCCAGAATTTTGTGAGCAACGGGAACGCCCGAGATCACGTTGATGTTCGCATCACCGACGCCCATATCGTGCAGTTTTTCAATGGCGCCGGCAGCGCGGTCGAGGTCTTCAAAGACAGCTAGTAAAGTTGCTTCGCTCATGGTGCGCTCCGTTTATTCGAACTCGCTCACGGTCGGCAGGTGCGCTTTCCCTACCTTGCGCAGGCTGTGCGTCATCTGCCCTTCCTGTACTTCCCAGACCGGGATGAGCGGGATGAGGCGCGAGGCGATCATGTAAAACAGCAGGAATGTGGCGAACGTGCCAATCGTTAGGAAGATCTCGATGCCGGGCTGGTATAACTTCCAGGTAAAGGGCATCCGGTTGATGGTCAACATGACCGGCACGATCAAGTAGCGTTCCCAGTACATGCCGATGTTAATCATCAAGCCGATCAGGGCGAGTAACCAGGGCGTTTCACGGATCTTCTTGCTCCACAACAGCAACGGCGGAATGACAATGTTGAACAGAACCAGTTGGATGAACATCCACGACATCGGACCCTCCTCCAGCCAGACGAGGAGTGTATCCGTCGCGCGGTCGCCGCCGTACCATTGCACAATGTAGTCATTGAAGAAAAAATAGGTGTAGGCAAAGGTGACGATCAACATCAACTTGCCAAGGGCGTTGAAGTGCTCCTTGCGGATGAAGTAATCCATGTGTTTCATCGTCGCGCGCATGATGAACAATACCATCGCCACTGCGCCCATTCCGGAATGCAGAGCGCCGAGCACAAAGTAAGGACCGAACACGCTGGACGACCAGCCCGGGCGCATTGCCATGGCAAAGTCCCACGATACGATGGTGTGGACGGAGAACATCACCGGGATGATGGCAAACGCGAAGAAGTTCATCGC
>CAYPCK010000438.1:0-2782 GCA_964409185.1 uncultured Anaerolinea sp.
TGTTGACCGCAAAACCAGCGCCGCGTTCCGGGTCGTTGACGTAATCGATGGCGGCGCCGTGCAGATATTCCTTCGAGATTTCGTCGACGACGACTTTTACACCATCGATCTCGAATGTGGTATCGACATCGCGAAAGTTATTATCCAGCGCCATGCCAAAATTTACGCCACAGCACCCGCCGCCGGCAACGTACACGCGCAGGGCATACCCTTCGAGTTTGCGATCAAGGAGGATTTGTTTTACGGCATCGGACGCGGCATTGGAGAGGGTTAGAAAGGTTGTGTCTGTTCCGACAACAACGTTTGTGTTGATTTCCTGTAACATGTTTTCTCCTTGAGGAGGATTGGTCGTAATTTGTGGAGAAATTTTATCCGTTTCAAGACGGGCTGTCAACAGCATACTCGGTGTTTATTTCTTGACACATGCCTTTTGCGCCTGTAAAATCCGTCTGCTTTGCCGGGCAGATGCCCGGACTACATTTTTGTTCGGGAGGAATATCCCCTTATGTACGCTATGCAAGGACTTACTTCACTGGAGGCAATTGCCATTTGGGCTGTGTTTGGCATAGCCATTCTCGGCTTGTTGTATGCAATTTTTCTCCGATCTCAGATCCTGCGCGAAGATAAAGGAACGCCGAAGATGCAGGAAGTCTGGGGAGCCATCAAAGATGGAGCGGACGCCTACTTAAAACGGCAGTTACGCTCCATTTTGCCTTTGATAGGTATTCTGACAATCGCGCTCTTCTTCTCCGTTTACATTGTTCCACCCTCGCCGGAAGCTCTCGAGCGATTCGAGGGGGTGCCGGCGGAGACCGTCCGCTTGTGGATCGGTCTGGCGCGTGCGTTTGCCTTTGTTATGGGGGCAGGCTTTTCGCTTGCCGTCGGGCAGATCGGCATGCGTATGGCAGTGGAGGGCAATGTACGCGTCGCTTCCGCCTCGAAGCGCTCGTTTGGAGATGCGCTCCGCATAGCGTATCGCGCTGGCACGATCACCGGCATGTTGACGGATGGTCTCGGTCTGCTCGGCGGTACGCTGATCTTCATCGTGCTGGGCATCGCCGCGCCGGATGCGTTGCTTGGTTTCGGCTTCGGCGGCACGCTCCTTGCGCTGTTCATGCGCGTGGGCGGCGGCATTTTCACCAAAGCGGCTGACGTGGGCGCGGACCTCGTCGGGAAAGTGGAAGCAGGCATCCCGGAGGATGACCCGAGGAATCCCGCCGTGGTGGCTGATCTCGTCGGCGACAACGTCGGCGATTGCGCCGGCATGGCGGCGGATATCTTCGAATCCTACGAAGTGACGATTGTCTCCGGTTTGATTCTTGGTCTTGCCCTTTGGCACACGACCGGTCGCCTCGAGTGGATCATCTTCCCGCTCATGGTGCGCGGGATTGGCGTGTTGTCTTCGATTGCAGGCACGTATCTCGTGCGCGGCGGTCCCGGTAAAGGCGGCGATGCGATGGCGGCAATCTTCCGCGGCTTCCTTTCTTCGGCGCTGATTTCCGCAGTGCTGTTTTTCATCGCCGGCTTTTTCTATATGAAAGACACGATGGCTGGCTTCGGCGGCTGGTGGCGTATGCCACTGGCGGTGGGTGTGGGTGTGTTGCTCGCCATCGTGATAGACCGGCTTACCGAATATTTCACCGGCACACACGCCAAACCGGTGAACGATATCAAAAAGGCGGCGGATACGGGTCCTGCAACCTTGATCTTGAACGGCGTTTCAGTTGGTTTTGAATCGTCGGTGTGGTCGGTGCTCGTGATTGCTGTGACCATCGTCGCTTCGATCTTCATTTTCGGAACCATTCCCGGCGTCGATGGCGCGGAACGGGCGACGTACATCCTGTATGGCGTTGCCATGACCGGCATCGGTATGTTGACCTTGACGGGCAACAATGTTGCGATGGATTCGTTCGGTCCCATCGCGGACAATGCCAACGGCATCGGTGAAATGTCGTGGCACGGCAAGACCGATAAAGCCACCAAGGATGCCCAACAGATCATGGCGGACCTCGATGCGGTGGGTAACACCACCAAGGCGATCACGAAAGGTGTTGCCATCGGTTCTGCCGTGATTGCGGCTGTTTCCCTCTTCGGCTCATTCCTCGTGGACGTTTCTCGCGCGCAAACTGCGCTGGGCGTCCCGCTTGATGCGCAGATCCAATCCATCGGCATCCGCGTGGATGTTCCGCAGGTGTTCGTCGGCATGCTGATCGGCGGGGCGTTGCCGTGGTTGTTCTCTTCGTTCGCCATTCAGGCGGTCGCGCGCGCGGCTTCGTTGATCGTGCTTGAAGTCCGCCGCCAATTTAAATTGGGCGTGCTCAAGGGCAAGGTCAAACCGGATTATAAGCAAGCGGTGGGCATTTCAACGACCGCCGCTCAGAAAGAACTGGTTTCACTTGCGTTGCTGGGCATTGTCACCCCAATCGTCGTCGGCTTGACTTTGCAAGTGGAGGCGCTCGGCGGTTTGCTGGCGGGCATCATTGTCTCCGGTCAGTTGCTGGCGGTGTTCCTCAACAACTCCGGCGGCGCATGGGATAATGCCAAGAAGCTCATCGAAGATGAACCGAAAGACCCGAAGAAAAACCTCGGCAAAGGTTCTGAGCGTCACAAGGCTGGTGTGGTGGGTGATACCGTCGGCGATCCGTTCAAGGATACGGCGGGTCCCGCGCTCAACCCGATGATCAAGGTGGTGAACCTGGTGGCGGTTATCATTGCGCCGATTGTCGTGCAGTACGAAAATGTCAGCGGCGGCGCGCTCGCTGCCATCTGGGCAGTGGCGCTG
>CAYPCK010000439.1:0-2780 GCA_964409185.1 uncultured Anaerolinea sp.
GCGATGCGGAATTTTTTCCGAGGTGCGCGTCTTCGTGGAAGTGCAGGGCGATCTCGTGTCCATGCGCGGCGAGGTCGGCGAGGATGGTGTTGCCCGACTCAATTGCAACCGTCGTGAACGGGCTTTGCGCCTGAATCGTCATGCGTCCGCCGTGCGCTTTAACCATCTGCGTCACGGTGAGAATGTCCTGTACCTGCTTATCGAAGAACTGCGGGTTGTGATAATCGGCTTTGCCGCCGCCATATCCTTGCACGGTTTCGCCCTGCGGTTCGATGTGCATTCCAATGGTGAAATACAGGACGGCGTCGCCCGCTTCATTCTGGACTTCGGGCTGGGTCGCTGTTTCTGCGGGCTGAGTCTCCGCTGTAGGTTGCGCCGCCGTTGCGGGTTGTTCGCTTGCGGCGGGCAACCCGCAGGCGAGGGAGGCGATGACGAGGATCGAGAGGAAGGTAAAGATGCGTTTCATTTTGACTTCTCATTTTTTTGTTCAATCTGGCGTTACCGTGAAAACAATTCCTGGGCATACTGAACGATCATCTGGTCTTTCTGCTTGTCCATGCTTTCGGGCAGCATGGCTGGCAGGGCGTTGAGGTCGTAGGTCTGGTTGGGGGTCTCGTTGTTCAGCCGCGCCCAGGGAACTCCGCCGTTCACGGCGTTGTTGATCATCAAGACCGTGTGGGCATAATCCGGCTGGACGTGATCCTGCTCGGATTGAATGCGCTGATACGGCACGCGAATCTGCGAGATGAACGTGCTGGCTTCGCGCTCCGCCCAGAAGGCTTCGTCTGTGCAGGAAGCCACGGTGTTAAGATGCCCCAGTCCAGCGCCGTCGCATCCGCCTGTGTCCAAGCGGTTCGCGGGACCTTCCCAGTCGATCAAAAACTTGACGGGCAGGTCGGGGTATCGGGCAAGCGCCCCAGCGCCCATCGTGATTCCATACGAATTGGTGACCATGCCTATTTTTGCAGGATCAACTCCGGGCAGGGTCGAAGCGAAGCGGATTACTTCGGCAAGTCCGTCCTGGTGGATGAATCCGTTGTAATCTTCCGCGCCTGTGCTTTGTCCGCGCCCGTCGGGGTCGAAGACGATGGCGACCATGCCCGCGTCGGTAATGGTTGAAACCGTAGACTGCCCGGCGGGATTCTGTTTCAGAAACCCGCCCGAATTGCCGCTGCCGCCGGGGACAAGCACAAGCGCGGGGAGTTGAGTCTGCCCATCCCATGAGGCGGGAAAAAATGCGGCGACATAAAACGACGCTCCGCTCGTCGGGTTGGTGACGGCGTAAGCGGTTTCGCCTGCGCCCGTCGAAACCGGCGGCCGGGTCTGGGATGGCAATTCCGCTTGCGGCGCGGTTTCTTCAGCGGGGGGCGGGACGTCTGCGGTCCGTCGGGGACCGCACGCCGAAAGCGCCAGGGCTGCAACAAGAACGAAAAGAGTCGGTGTTTTTGTCATCATGAATCAATCTCCAGATTTATTTGAATATCATAACCATCGCGCAACTCGTAGAGTTCGCAGACAGTTTGCAGGCTCCGAACAAAGTTGAAATGCGGTTGCTCGAAACCGGGGACGATAAGGATCGGTCGTCGTTTATGGTTGTCAGGTTGTTTCCTTTCCCTCATTGTACAGATGGCTGGACTGAAAGGAGAGTGCGCGTCGTCATGACTTGATTTCCCCGCCCATGATTTCGGTCATTGAGTTGTAAACGGGATGTAAAAAATAAATCAAAACGAGTTTATGTAATAACCGCCATCGAACCTGCCTATCGGGGTACCTATCGGATATAGGGCATAAACTCAGACCTGCGGTAACCGCATAAACAAGACATTTGCAGTGTTAAAAAACACCCCTTTTGCAGGGGTGTTTGTCTTTTTTTATTTATGCCATCAACGCATCTTTTGCCGAAGTGATGACCTCATCATAATTCGGTTCATCGCCCAGCGCGGGCAGGTAGTTGACGTAAGTCAGTTTGCCGTCCCTCCCAACGATGAAAACAGAGCGGCGCAGGTAGCGGCGTTCCTTGATGAGGATGCCGTATTTTTCTCCAAACTCGGCTTCCAACACATCTGAAACAACCTTGACCTTTTCCACACCCGCCGCGCCGCACCAGCGTTTTTGCGCCATCGGGAAATCGCAACTGATGGTGTAAATGATAATGTCATCGCTCAACTTGGCGGCTTCTTCGTTAAAGCGGCGGGTTTCGCGGTCACAAACATCGGTATCCAGCGAAGGGACGGCGGACAGGATGATGACCTTGCCCTTGGATTCCTGAATGGGGTTGACCTTCGCCCATCCTGCTGCAACCGAAGTAAATTCAGGCGCGGTATCGCCTACTTTGACTTCTTCACCAACAAGGGTGACATAATTATCGCCAATCTTGAATTCATTCTTACGAACAGTTGTCATTTCACTTTTCTCCTTGAGTAAATTGCTTGACCGCCGACAGCCGACAAAATCGGCGCGCGGTCGGCGCTCCATCGTCTGCGGTCACAAACTACTTCCCCGCAATCCCTACAACCGATTTTCCACAGAACACATCGAAGGTCTCCAGCGTGCCTTCTTCGCCGAAACCAGAGAGTCCCCACGCTGGACGCGGCGCGTCGACATTTAATTCGAGCAGGCTCACGCCATTGACCTTTACCCCACCTGTGTTCATTTGACGTGCCACTTTAAGAGCATGCTTTTCGTCTTTCGAGAAGACGTAACCGCCGAGTCCGTATGGAGTTTGATTGGCGAGTTTCACGGCTTCGTCGTCGGTCTTGAAGGTGTGGACGGTGGCGACG
>CAYPCK010000440.1:0-2768 GCA_964409185.1 uncultured Anaerolinea sp.
GGACGGGGAGGACGGTGTGATAATCTTCGCCGCGGGCATAGGAGGCGATGCGCTCGTGGTTTCGATACGTGACGCTTTCAGTGTCACTACTCAACCACCGATGCGGCTGATATGGCGTTGCCATTACTAAAATGGATTTACATTCGGGGAGGATTTGTTTCGGGTCGGCGCGGTGGGCGCGGGCTTTTTCGGCGGCGAGGTAGTGCATCGCGCCGTGATGCCCTTGCGCGAGCCAATGCTCGAACGTGTTGAGGTGTGGAGGGGGCTCAGGAAGAGTCACGCCAGCCAGGATAAATCCCAGCTGGCGCGCTTTGTCTTTGATGCGTTGTTTCAGATCCGTCACAAGTTATTGCACGACGATCTTCACAAAGATTCTTTCGGGGAAGAAGAAACCTGCCGCGTTTCGCATCGACCACGCGCTGACGTAGATGCCCGCCTGGCTTGGCGCCTTGAATTGAACGGACACTTCCACTTCCTGTCCCGGTTGAACGACTTCGGTGAAGGCGATGAATTGCCCGTCCATGTCGTCATCGTAGCCCGCGTAGGCGAGGACATATCCCGCGCCCCAAGGGCAGGAACCGGTGTTTTTCACGCGCCAGGTTTTGATGAAATCCTGTCCCGGCGCCATGACGGTGTTGTCCGGCACGTTTACATCCACGGTGACTGGGTCATAGTTGAGCAAATCGCACGGAATTGGGGTGGCGGGCGTTCCAACCGCGTCAACGACGGTCTCGGACGTAGCGGTGGGGAGTTCCTCCACCACGGGCGGCTCTGTAGCGAGCGGCGCGGGTATGGTCGGGGTGAAGACGGCGGCAGTCAGTGTGAATTGAGAGACGACTGTGCTGGCGGCGGACGTGCGCACGGCGGCGACATCGGGTGTCGGTTCGGATGGCGTGGCTTGTCCGCCGCATGCCGCAAGTAGCAGGATAACCAGAAGGGAGGTGAAAATCATTTTGCGTTTCATAGCGCCTCTTTTCAGTCCGGGGTTATTTCTTCACCGTGAAGTAGACGGAGAGGATGGTGCCGAAGTAGTAGCCTTTGTCGTTGCGCATGCGCCAATGTCCCTGATAATCGCCCTCGGCAAGCGGGGCGGTCAGTTTGATGCCGAGGTTGACCGATTCGCCCGGGCTGACAAAATCTTCCGGCTTTTTGAAAGCAAAGTCATACGGGTCAATAGCGCGGTCGCCGCCGATGAAAACGAGGGAAAAGCCATCGTCCCAGGTGCAGTTCCCGGTGTTCCTGACCGCCCATTGCTTGACGAAATCCTGACCTGGTTTGAGGACCGAGCCATCCGGGATGGTGACATCGCCCTCGAACACATTGTTACTGCATTCATCTCCAAGGGCGGCTGTGGCTCCGATTTGAGTGGGAGAGGGGAGCGCCGTAAAGCCGGGCAGCGCAGTGCTGTTGAAAGAAATGGTCGGGGGAGTGCCAACCGTGGGAGAAGCGCCTTCCGCGGTGACGATGCCGGTGGTGGGCGATGGTTCGGCGGTGTTCGTGGGCGGGGTTGTCGGCGACGGGTTGGCGAGCGCCGTTTCAGTGAATTGCGCCGAGAGTTGAGCGACTGTGGTGCCGGCGATGGATGTAATGGCGGCATTCACATCCTGTGTGGGGGCTGGCGTGGCGCCAAAATTGCACCCCGCGAGGATGAGCATGATCATCAAGAGGACTGGCAAGACCCGCGGGCCGGGTTGTCGAACAGGCATTGGTTTACCTCCGTGGTTCTGAATCAAATCAACGACACTGGAAGTTGTGATGATTGACAACTTCCAGCATCATTATATCGCAATTGTTTTCGCGGGTTACGGCGTCGGTGTGGGCGTCTCGGTTGAAGTGGGCGTAACCGTCGGCGTGGATGTTTCTGTATTTGTAGAGGTCACTGTGGGTGTGGCGGTGATCGTCGGCGTGTTGGTGATGGTGGGGGTCAGGGTGAATGTGGCGGTGGCAGGGTTTGAACTCTGGCGGGTGATGCGCGGAGCGACCCAAATGGCGAAATCGTCGTGGGAGTTCCCATTCGCCAGCACGGTGAGGATGAATTTTACTTTTTCGCCAGCCAGCGCGCTGAGGTCGATGCTTAGCGAGGTATACAAGCCTTCATGCACTTCCTGCCATTGACCGAGTGTCTTGGTATCGCTGTTTCCGATCTGGTATTGCAGGCGGAAAACAATATTGCAGTCCGTCGCTTCCTGCTGGCAACCGATCAACGCCTGGAAGCGGTCGCCTGATTTTACGGTGAAGTTCGGGAATTTTCCGGTGATCAAACCGCTGCCGGATTTGTTGGGGTAGGTGAGCAGGGCATCGCCGCGCGCCACGCCGTCCTCCATTTTAGGCGAGGACAATTTGCGGACAAATCCCCGGTCATCCCCCTGCGCCCCGGGACAATCCAGGTTCTTTGTTTCACTCTTCCAGAGGGCGTCGCAATAGTTGGCGACAAAATCGTAGGCGCTCAAGGTATATCCGCTCACGTTGACGTCCACGTAGAAATTTGAATCAGCCGAAGTGCCCACGCCGAACAAAACCCCGGAGGCGTTTCGCAACTTCCAATTTCCTCTGTATCTGCCATCCTGGCTGGGGGCGGTGAGGTTGATCGCGATGTCGATGGTCTGACCGGGACTGACATTGCCGGGCAGGGATACCGAATTCGGCGCGCTGAACTTCTCGCCGCTGATGTAAACGATGGCGTAGGATGTGGTCCAGGCGCAGGTGCCGACGTTCTTGAGCCGCCAAATTTTTGTGAAGTCACTGCCGCGCCCGACCACGGCGCCGTC
>CAYPCK010000441.1:0-2761 GCA_964409185.1 uncultured Anaerolinea sp.
AGTCGAGCATCGAGTAGAAGACTTCGGTGAGATACGCAAAGCGGACTTTTTCCTCCGTGAGGCTGTAGCCAGGCTGTGGCGCGCCGAGTCCAAGCAGTTTGAGGCGATTGAGGTTAAGATCGGCAACACCCTCTTCGTAATACGGATCATGCTCAGACGATTGATGGTCCGCGCCGAACGGATTGACCGCGTAAATGAGACCGAGGCTTCGCTTCGCCTGCGGCATATGCGCTGGCGCTTCGGCGCCTTTAACCGTGATGAGGAACTCGTCCGCGCCGTTGCCCCATTTCTTTGCCGCGCGTTCGGAACCCATGCCGAGCGTTTTGCCAAAGTCGCCCTCGCCGTTGAGCATCATTTCAAGAGCCTTGAGCATGGCATTGGCATCTCCCCATTTCAACTCCAAGCCGCCTGTTTGTTCTTTGGTGATCACGCCATTTTCATAACATTCGATGGCAAAGGCAATCGTCGCGCCTGCGGCAATCGTATCCACGCCGTGTTCGTTGCACATCTGGTTCGCTGTCGCAATCGCCGCCATATTGTTTACGCCGCAATACGAACCGAATGTACCGAGTGTCTCGTATTCGGGACCACCGTACTTCGGGTCCGCGCGATATGCGCCATCCTTGATTTCAACCACACGTTTGCAACGCACGACGCAAGCATAGCAGGTATCGCGGTCCTTCAACACGGTCTCGACCATGCGCGCACCGCTGATATCTTCGCACGATTCAAACTGCCCTTCGCTATAGTTGCGTGTCGGGAGCGAACCGATCGTGTTTTGAAAGAGGACCACAGTTGCTGTTCCTTCGGCGGCGAGACCGGGCATATCGGGGTTATCGGGCAGAATTTTCGGACCTGTTTTATTCAACGCGGCAAGCGCTTTTGAATCGGCGAGCGTCGGTTTTTTCTTTCCGCGCACGACAACGGCTTTGAGATTCTTAGACGCCATCACCAAGCCCATGCCGGTACGCCCGTTGTTGCGGTTGGACATCGAAACGAGCGAGGAGAACAGCACGCCTTTTTCAGCGGCGGGACCGTGTTGCAAAATCTCGATCTTGTTATCACCCAGTTCACCCTTCAACATGTCGTCCACTTCCCCCGTCTTTTTGCCCATCAAATGCGCGGCATCGCGTAATTCAAACTCGCCGTCTTTGATCCACAGATACACCGGCTTCGGCGATTTTCCTTTGATGACCAATCCGTCAATGCCGGCAAATTTCATCTCGGCCGGGAAGAATCCGCCACCCTGCGAATCGCCAATGCCGCCGCTGATGGGTGATTTCGCGTTGGCGTTGATGCGGCTCTGACCCGAGATCGCCGCGCCGGTCGTTACGCCGGTCATCAATGTCAATACATTATCGGGACCCAACGGATCTGCGCCTTTCGGCATGTCGCGCAGGATGTAGTACATGCCCATCGCGCTCCCGCCCATGTATTTACGGTAGAACGCCTCGTTCGGCTCCTCCACCGTCAACGCGCCTTTCGTCAAATCCACGTGCAGGATCTTTCCGTTGTATCCGTTTGGCATGGCGACCTCCGTAAGTTTATGTAGTGGCGACTTCCGTCGCCCCGGTAACGACTACCTTTTTGTACAATTATACAGTTGCGACTTTCGGTTGACAACACGAACATTCCGAAAAGGACACGGTGAGGCGCGACGAACCGCGTCTCTTCCGCAGGGACGGCTGATTCAGTTTCCTGCGCATACTCCTCACCCTCAACGCCGCGCGGGGATTAATCCCCGCGCGAATCGCCAAAGCCTGCTGACCCTAAAGGGCGCTCTTGCGAAGCAGGCTTCCCTCCCTGACCCCATACGGAAACCCATACTCTGCCATCCGCTCCATAAACGGGACAGGATCGAACGCTTCGGGTCCCAGCACGCCCGCGCCCTTCCAGATTCCCTTTTCGATCAACTCCATGGCGATGACCGGGCTGAATGCCGTTTGCGCGACGACCGCCTGACAACCCCACGTCTTCATGCATTCCTGATTGTCCGCAACTTGATACAAGTACACTTCTTTTTTCTTTCCGTCTTTCGTTCCCTTCACCCACGTCCCCGCGCAGGTCTTGCCGCGCATTTTGTCGCCGAGATGAGCGGGGTCGGGCAGGCAGGCGGCGACCACATCACGCGGCGCAACCTCGACACCTTTCACTTTGATTTTTTCTTTATTATCCAAGCCGAGTTTATGCAGGGTTTTCAGCACGTCCATGAACTCATCGCCGAGACCGTACTTGAATGTAACGCGCCTTGTTTTTATCCAGCGCGGCACAAGGATCACTTCCTCGTGCTCCACATTAACCACTTCCACGTTGCCAATGCCTTCAGGGAAGTTGAAGACTTCGGGTTCGGAGAATGGCGCGGTCGTGAACCAGCCTTTGTCCTCCTCGTACACAATGGGCGGATTCAAACATTCCTCGATCGTCGTCCAGATGGAAAACGTCGGCGCGAATTTGTAGCCGTCCACCACGAGGTTCGAGCCGTCGCGGATTCCGATCTCTTCGATTTCATCGAACAGCTGATCGGCGGCATAGCGCGCAAACACGTCTGCCATGCCCGGCTCCACGCCACTGCCGACGAGAGCGAGCAAGCCTTTCGCTTCCCATTCCCCGGCTTTCTCGAATTGATAATCGCCGAGTTTGACGCCCACCTGGTTAAACGGGTCTGTGGGATGCGGCTCAGACAAGGTCATCGCCATATCCATGTAATTTGCGCCGACGTTGTATGCCGCATCGAAAATTTGCTTGTTGAACAGCGGGTCAA
>CAYPCK010000442.1:0-2742 GCA_964409185.1 uncultured Anaerolinea sp.
ATGTTCATGCGGCTTCTTCTTTCGGTTTTAACCGTATGGCGAGGTCGCGCAATTGCCCAAACAGAATGGGCTTGATCAATGCAAAATCCACCTGGTCGCGGAATTCCTCGGCGAGGCGGGCATCGGCGGTGGTGATCATGATCCAGGTTTTATTAAAGCGCGGGTCTTTCTTCATGATGTCCATGAGCAGGTCTTTGCCGGAGATATGCGGGAGGTGCATATCCAACAGGATGAGGAAGGGCGCGTTTTCGTTTTTTAAACGAGCCGCCGCAATCCTGCCGTCGAATGCATTCTCAACCTCGAAGCCGATGCCTCGCAACGCCTCGGCGAAAATGCTTGCTAGATCTTCATCGTCTTCGATGATTAATGCTAGTTTGTTCATATGCCTCTCCGTTTCAAGGGTTGCTTTCCGGTGTGAGGAGCGGCAGGCGGACGAGGAACACGCTTCCCTCGCCCAGGGTGCTTTGCGCGCTCACCTCGCCGTTCATCAAGCCGACAAGTTGCTTCACGATGGACAACCCAAGCCCGAAGCCTCCGTGCTCGCGCGTGGCGGCGCCGTCCACCTGCCGAAATGTTTCGAAGATGTGAGGAAGGTGGAACTCCGGTATGCCCTGCCCCGTGTCGGATACTTCGATGCCCCATTTTTCAGTCTGGCGAAACAGTTTGACTTGCACCTGCCCGCGATGAGTGAACTTGATTGCATTCCCCACCAGATTGACCAGGATCTGTTGCAGGCGCGCGGGGTCGCCGATCAATGTATCGGGCAGGTCGTCGTCGATCTCGCTGGTCAGTTTCAACCCTTTGTCTGCGGCGGGTTTGTCCAACATGCCGTGCATGGTCTCGAGGAGCTCGGCGGGTTTCAACGTCTGGTTGTTGATGGTGAGTTTCCCCGCCTCCATTTGCGCCTGGTCGAGCAGGTCGTTGATCAATGCCAGCAGGCGCTGTGTGTTCTTCATGATGCGGTCCGCCATGTTGACTTGTTTGTCGTTCACCGGACCGTAGACCGCCTCTTTGAACATTTCGGCGTAACCGAGGATCGCGTTCAAGGGAGTGCGCAACTCGTGCGAGACGATTCCAACGAAGGTGCTTTTGAGCCGCTCCACCTCGGCTTCGCGCGTAAAATCGCGGAAGACGATGACCGTGCCGGTATCCTCCTGTTTTTGGTCGTAGACCTGAGCAGCGCGGACTGACAGAGTCTTTTCGCCCCATTCAATGCGAAACCCAATGGGTTGCGTGCCGTGTTCGATCATTGAGTGCAGGAGCGGCCGGCTGTTTGGCGCCAGCCGCGGGTGTTCGATCAAATCTCGGAAATTCTTGTTGATGATCAATTGGAGGGGGATATCGAGCATCCCTTTGACGGCTGGGTTTGCCATGGTGGCGTTCCATTTTTTATCGAACACGATCACCCCGTCGGCAATGGAGTTGAGGATCGCCTGGTTCCTTCCCGCTTCGATCTTTTCTCGGGAGAGCGATTCTGCCAGCGCCTGGGTGCGTTCGGTGACTACGCGGTCGAGGTTCGCATTGATCGCGCGGAGCTCTTGCAACGCCTGTTCAAGGCTGCGCGCCGACGACCAGGAAACGAAGGCGATGAAAAAATATCCCAGGATCGCCGGCGTGTTCGGAAAGATTCCGTTGGCGACCGCCACCAGCGAGATGATCAAACTGCTTACGCCTGCGAATAGGAAACTTGCGGCAGGTGTCAGCAGGACGCTCGCCAGAAAGATCGGCATGGTGAAGAAGATCAAGGCGCGCCCGTTTGCCACCTCTTCGGGTATGTCGCTAAACGTAAAAATGAGATTCAAGAATAACAGGTATGCCAGCGCCGCCACCCGCCCCGACCAGAATTGGTTCGCGATGTACATCGCTATTACCATCACGAGCGAGGCAATGCTCCCCCAAAGTAGTAATTGAAATTCGTCCGGGTTCAACAGGGAGGTCGAGGACCAATACACAAATGTTGCCAGCGCGAGGATGGAGATCGCCCCCGTGCCGACCAGCAAAATGTTGAGCATTTGCCGCCTGCGCGTGCTATCGGGGTCGTTGGGAGAGATGGTGAGGAATTGCCGGAAAAAGATTTTCATGGCCCTAGTTTATCAATGCCAATGCGCTGATCACCGCAGAGCGGATGACCAGATTGGGGCTATACAGGCATTTGCCGATCCATAGCGGAGGAAATGGCTTGTCCATATTTTCCGCCAGCCAGCGGGCGCCTTTTGTCATGACCGCCCTGGGTACTTTTGCCACTTTTTCGTTCCATATCCAAAGCGCCTGAATGGCGTAGGCGGTTTCCTCCGCGGTTTTCAGATACGATCCCCAGGAACCGTCTTTGTTTTGTGAACTCATGATCCAGTCCACGGAATCTTTCACAAGATCATTGGCGATCCCCGCGGAGGCAATGACGGCGTGCGACGTTGCGTAATACGAGGATGAATGCCATTTATCGACCCAGAAAGGGTTTGTGCCGCGTGTCCGTTGTAGGAAACGCACGACTTTTTGCACCGACGAGTTTTTCATATCCAATCCCGCCTGCCCCAGCGCGCCCAGTACATGGATGTTCGCGCTGATGGACGGGTTGGCTTCCAGTTCGAAACAACGGAAGTGATCCTTCTCTTCATAGGATAGAACACTGCCAAGATCCTTTTCGATGCCAAACCGCAGCAGGGTGTCGAATACCAAACCTGTGTCGTCGCTGTCCTTTACGGAGTATCCAGCCGCAAAACCCACGCCGCGTTTCGGCACCCA
>CAYPCK010000443.1:0-2736 GCA_964409185.1 uncultured Anaerolinea sp.
GTAGACCAGCCTGGGCTTATCCTCGTAGCCGGTGCGCTGCATAACGTAGAGGTTGTCGTCCACGTAAAGGATGTCGGTGCCGCCGCCCGCGTATTTTTCGTGCGCGGTGACGAGCGCGGCGATGCCGTTCGGCGTGTCGCTGAGCGCGAGATTCAAATTAAAGTAATCGTGCCAGAACACGCACGGATAGCCCTCATGCGTGAGGAGGTATGAATATGCCAGCAATTTGTCGTTGACGATGGGACGCCCCTCATCGCGCAGGTCATGGTTCTCGACGAAGGTGACCGCGCTTTGATGTTGCCGCTTCAAAACCGTATCCCACGTGGTGAGGTTCTTCAAACTGAAACCAAATTGATCGCACAGCGCTTTGAGCATTTCGCGCAGAGGGAAGTCGAACGCATCCACAGGATTCGTGTTCGAGAAGTTCGCCGAGTTGATCCAGTTGACGGTGTTGGTGGTCGAGTCCCAATATTCTGCCACGCCATAGGGCGCGAAATAATTTCCATCGCGTGTGTAGCGGTATTCCTGCATGGCTTGGATCGTGGCGGCGTTGAATCCTTTGACAAAATCGTATCGAAAGCCGTCGAAGCCGATCTCTTCGATGAGCCAGCGCGCGAGGTTGATGAGTTCGTTGAACACGTACGGGTTGCGATGCGAGAGGTCGGGCATGTCGCCGAAGGTCATCTCGTCCCACGATTCGTATTTGCTCGGGTGAAAGCTTTCCCAGTTGCGCGGGAACTTTCCGCTTTTCGGGTTGAACAGCGTCCAGCGCATCTGGTTGAGGATGGGATTCAACTCCTGCGCGTCCGCCCCGGAGTTGTGGTTGAAGACCATATCCGCGATCACGCTCAACTTATGGCTGTGTGCGGCTTGGATGAGGGATTCCAACTCGGCGCGCGTGCCGAACCATGTGGGGACGCCTCCTTTTTGGTCGAACTCGCCGAGGTCGTAATAATCATACGGGTCATACCCCATGGATGGTCCCGCAAGGTTCGCGGCTTTGTGCGCGGGCGGCAGCCACAGCGACGTGAACCCCGCCTTCGCCAGCGCAGGCACCTGCTCGCGGATCGTGTTCCACCATTGGAATTCTTTGCCCTCCACGCGCGGGCAGTCCCAGTAGAAGGTTTGCATCATGACGCCCATTGAAGTGACTCCTGAACCATCAAATATTTTTCTGTTTTGATTTTTTTCTTTTCTTTGCAACTAAATCTTCGGACTCCCCCAACCCTGTCTCCGTGGCCGCGGCGACTCGCTTCCTCGATAGCTCGCAATACTTCGCGTCTACTTCGAGACCGATGCCCTTGCGTCCATGCGTCACTGCCGCGATGACGGTCGAGCCGCTGCCGCTGAACGGGTCGAGCACGGTATCGCCGACGAAGCTGAACAATTTGATGCACCGCCTCGGCAACTCGAGCGGGAACGGCGCGGGGTGCCCGATCTTCTTCTTGCTCTCGCCGTTGAAGGTCCACACGCCGTTGGTCCATTCCATGAACTCATCGCGCGTCACATCCGAGACCTTGCTTCCGCCGGTTTTCTTCCAACTCTTTTTGTACAGCACAAGGATCAATTCCACCGGCGCAATGACAAATGGGGCGCTGGCGCTCATCCACGAGCCCCACGCGGTGCGGCGCGAAATATTCCCCTCGTTCCAGATGATGGTGGAGTGATAACCAAAGCCGATTTGTTTTGCGATCGTGGTCAGGTCCGCGCCCACGCTTTGCTGCCCGCCCTTGTTTTTATCCAACGGAATGTTCAAGCAAAAACGGCCATCGTCTTTCAGCCATTCATAACAGCGCGTCATCCATTTTTGGCTGAACTCGAGATACTCCGCGTACGAGATATCGTCCTTGTGCGAGTTGTAGGCGATGTCCACGTTGTACGGCGGCGAGGTGACGATCAAGTCAATGCTCGCATCCGCCACGCGATCCGTCGTGATGACATCATCGTGGATGAGTCTTACATGTTCGGTTTCAAAAAAGATTTTGGGGTCGGGCATCGGGTTTAGGTTTTTGTTTGGATACGCGCGCCTTCAGGGTTTCGTGTGCATGTTTGATCGAACCCTTGATCACGGGAAAATAGCAAGCGAACTACCATAATCCACAAACACAACCTTCGTACCCGGCGTCATGTGATATTTTTTTCGCAGTTCAGCAGGTATTCGGATCGCGCCTTTTTTCGATAGTGTGAGTTCCATAGGTCAGCAGTATAACTCAGTTCCTAACATCCAACCCCACCACCAGCGCGGACTGTGCCCACTCGCTGAGCGCCCCATCCGACTCGCGTTCGTTGTATTTGTCGGCGAGTCTGTTTCGCACCCACATTTCCTCGGTTTTGTCTTTCACGATCCGTGCGGCAGCGTTGAACGTATGCTGCGCAATTCTGACTTTTACCGACGGATTCTTCATCAAATTCTTCACCCAGTCCGACTCCTCCCCGGCGTCGCGGTCCTGGAAGTAAGCCTGCTGCTCCGGCAGCAGTTGGGCGATCATGCTCACCCGCAAATCCTGGTCGGACCGTTCCCACCACTCGTAGTCAATATGAAACTTGGTATCCAGGGTCGGTTTTACGCGCCGCCCACTCACTGAAACCATCGCGCGTTTTCCTCAAATAATGGGGCCGCCATCCCCGAAACCATCACCCCCGAATTCGTCCGCGACGAGGTCGCCCGCGGCCGCGCCATCATCCCCAACAACATCAACCACCCGGAGTCCGAGCCGATGATCATCGGCCGCAACT
>CAYPCK010000444.1:0-2730 GCA_964409185.1 uncultured Anaerolinea sp.
GCGGAGGAATTACGAAATGTGCTTGGCGCGAACCGCGTCCAGGTGATGCCCAACAAGCCGGATGATTCCGGCGGGAAGAACTCGTGAGGTGTTCGCATGGCATATACCATAGCAATCTCTAATGAAAAAGGCGGTGTCGCCAAGACCACTTCGACGCTCTCGCTGGGAGCCGCGCTTGCCGAACTGAACCATCGAGTGTTGTTGATTGACCTGGATCCCCAAGCCAATCTAAGCCTCGCCCTCGGGCTTGAAACCGGTGAAGCGGAAACGACCTCCTCCAATGTATTGATCGAAAATACGCCGCTGAGTGTTGCGATCAAGAAGACGGACCTCCCGCATCTCGACCTTGTCCCGTCGAATTCGCGCATTGAAAGCGCGGAACAATATCTGCCGATGAGAAGCAATTATCTTTCGACATTGCACACGGCTGTGCAGATCGTCGAGCCTTCGTACGATTATATTTTGCTCGATTGCCCGCCCGCCCTCGGCGCGATCACGCTCAACGCCCTCTCCGCGGCGGACCTGTTGGTCATCCCCACCCAGGCGGAATATTTTTCGGCGTATGCCCTGCGAAATATGATGGGCGCTATCCGACGTGTCCGGCAGGAGACCAACCCGAAGCTTGCCTACCGCATCCTCGTCACCCTGTTAGACCGGCGGAATCGCACGCACCGCAACATTTTCGAGCAATTACAGACCACCTTCGGTCAGGGTGTATTTACCAGCGTCATCGAGGTCGATACCAAACTCAGAGAAAGTCCGATCGCCGGACTACCCATTACGCAATACCGCCCCACCAGCCGCGGCTCGCAACAATATCGCGTCCTGGCCCAGGAGTTAATCGAGTATGTCAAAGAAGAAGCCAGTCGACAAACGGCTTGATAAGTTATTCACGGGGCTGAAACCGGAAAAGACCGGTTCCGATTCGAAGCGAGCGCCGCGCGAATCTACCGCTTCTGAAAAGGCGCCACCGCTTCCCGTGCCAGCTCCCGCCCCGCTCGCTCCGGAACCGGTATTGACAGATACACCGGCGTCGCGAGCGGTGGTTGCGCAACCGCGCACCCAAACCAGCACACAGGACATTTCTCTGGCGTTCAACGACGGGCAAAGCACTTGGGCTACGGTGCAAGTCTTCAACGAAAGTGAAAAAGCCCAGTGGGATCCAGAAGAGGAAATGCTCGTCCGCCAGGTGGCGGACCAATTGAATCTGGCGCTTCAAAACGCGCAACTGTTCCAGGAAACGCAGGAACGCGCGGAGGAATTGAGGGTGCTCAACGAGGTCGGGCAGGCGCTCACCGCCACGTTGAACATCGAGCAAATCACCGAGATCACCTATAACGGCATATCGCGCCTTTTCGACGCGAAGAATTTTTACATTGCCTTTTACGACCCGGAAACGAACGAGGTGTTCTTTCCGCATAACGTCACTGAGTCGGTGCTGGATAAATCCATCACCCGCCTCGCCATGGGTCAGGGCATTACCTCGTACATGATCCGCACCCAGGAAAGCGTTCTCATTGGCGATGGAAGCGACCTATGGCTGAAAGCCCACGGCGAAACTCCGGTGGGAGAACCCGCCCTTTCCTTCCTGGGAGTCCCGCTGGTTACCGGTAACAAGGTGCTTGGCGCCATCGCCATTCAGGATTACAAAACGCCCAACCGATACAACGAGCACGACCTGCGCCTCCTGACATCCTTTGCCAGCCAGACCGCCATCGCCATCCAAAACGCGAAGTTGTTCGAAGAGACTCGCCGGCGCGTGGAAGATACCGCGCGCCTGAATCGGCTTGTTACCGATCTTTCCCAAACGCTCGACCTGAAGACAAATCTTCAAACAATCGCCAACGAGATTGCCGATATCACCTCCGCGCTGCATGTTGGGATCGCCATGATCGATGAAGCGGCGAACCAGCTCGTTGTCATAGCTGATGCGCCTACACAGGGTAACGAAGGAGGCGTGGGCATCCGCCTGCCGATCAAGGGCAACCCGACTGCAGAGCAGGTCATATCAACCCGAAAGCCGCTCTTCATCAACGATACGCTAAACAATCCCCTGACATCCGAGATCCGCGAGATCATGCTGGATCGGGGAACTCAAAGCCTGTTCATCTGGCCCGTTATTGTCGGCAAGGAGTTGATCGGCACACTGGGGATTGATTTCGCTGATCCGCAATACCGGTTATCCGAGCATGACCGCGCGCTAATCGAAGCCATCCTCGCTCAGATTCAGACCTCCGTTCAGAACTCGTCCCTGTTTGAGAACACGCAAAAATCAGCCGATGAATTACGGGTTCTGTTCTCCGCGATGCAGGATGTGGTGCTGGTGATCGACAAAGACACCCGCTACACTCGTATCGCGCCGACAAATCCATCGCGCCTCTTTCGCCCTCCGGAACAACTGCTGGGCCAGCGCATGGATGAAATCCTCCCCCCCGAAACCCATCTGCCATTCCGACACGCCATCCAACAAGCGTTGGAAACGAACAGCGTGGTTCAGATCGAATACCAGTTGCCTGTGGAGGACCAGGTGTACTGGTTCCTGGCGAACATTTCAAAATTGAACGATAACGAAGTATTCTGGGTGGCGCGCGATATTACGGAACGCAAAAAATCCGAGGAAGCCCTGCAACGCAGGACGACCTACCTCGCCATCTCCTCAGAAATCGGCAGGATCGTAACTTCCACGCTCGATCTCAAT
Organism: uncultured Anaerolinea sp.; assembly: GCA_964409185.1. Taxonomy (GTDB): domain Bacteria; phylum Chloroflexota; class Anaerolineae; order Anaerolineales; family Villigracilaceae; genus Defluviilinea. The sequence continues at coordinate 2,699 of CAYPCK010000444.1, forward strand.
ACAATCTTTAAAAAGACGGTCGATCGTATTAG
>CAYPCK010000445.1:0-2728 GCA_964409185.1 uncultured Anaerolinea sp.
CTGGGCGAGATCGTGCAGGTGATGAAGGAAGTGTTCGGCGTGTACGAAGAGCCGACGATGATCTAACGTTTTACACTGCCATATCCAAGCCGCCTGCGCGGCGGTTTGAGTTCATGAAAGAGGAGAATCAGAACGATGAGCACAGGCAAGAAAGGGGTGATCGGAATATTGACAGGCGGGGGTGATGTGCCGGGTTTGAACCCGGCGATCCGCGCGGTGACCATTCGCGCGTTGCGCGAGGGGTACAGGGTGATCGGCATCCGCCGCGGCTGGGCGGGGATGGTGGATATTCTGCGCGACCCGCAGGCGGATAACAGCAACAACTTTCAGGTGCTGACCGAGGAGATCGTCAACAAGGCGGGGCGCACCGGGGGCACGTTCCTGCACACCTCGCGGACGAACCCGTCGAAGGTGCGGAAGGACCGCCTTCCCGCGCATTTGCGCGATACGTATACGGACGATGTCAACGATGTAACGCCGGAGGTGTTGAAGAACATTGATTTCCTTGGGCTGGATTATTTGATCCCCATCGGCGGCGACGACACCTTGAGTTACGGCGTGCGCATGTACAAAGAAGGGGTGAAGATCGTCGCCATTCCGAAGACGATGGACAACGATGTGCCCGGTACCGATTATTGCATCGGGTTCAGCACCTGCGTGACGCGCACCATCGAATTGGCAAACGGTCTGCGCACGGTGGCGGGCTCGCATGAACGCCTGCTCGTCTTGGAGGTGTTTGGACGATATGCCGGTTTCACCGCCATGCTTCCAACCATGGCGGGCGCGGCGCATCGCTGCGTGATCCCCGAGCACAAATTCAACATCGAGCGGCTTGCCGAGTTGATGATGTACGATCGCAGTTACAACCCGAGTCACTACTCGGTGGTGCTGGTTTCGGAAGGGGCGACGTTCGAGGGCGGGGAAATGGTTTTCTCGGACCGCTCCACCGATGAGTACGGTCATATGAAACTGGGCGGCATCGGCGACATGGTTTCGGCTCAATTGCGGGAATTAACCGCCAGCCACAATAACGGGCGCATGGTGGATACCGTGAATCAGAAACTTGGATACCTCACCCGCTGCGGCGACCCGGATGCGATTGACTCCATTGTGCCGATGGCGTACGGCAACCTGGCGCTTGACCTCATCCTCAAGAATGTGCATGGGCGTCTCGTGGTGCTCAAGAACGGACGCTACGACAACATCCCCGTGGATATTGTCACCAGCACGAAGAAGACCGTCAACGTGGAGCGGTTCTACAACACAGACCGCCTGCGCCCGAAGTTCGAAAGCTTCGAGATGACCCCGCTGTTCATCATGACCAGCGACGCGATCTAGGAATTAAAAAGACCTCCAAAAAGTTCGGAGGTCTTTTGTTTTACAGGTCTGTTTTACGGTAGCGAAAGCGTCGCGTAAAAAGAGAAGTGGAAGGTATCGCTCGTGTAGGACGTTGAAAAGGCGGATGGAAGCGCGGCAAACGTATACGAGTAGTGCCTTCCTGCCCCGGATAAAGCCAACCTGCCCGCCAGCGTATTGTTTTGCGGGAGGAACGCCAGCCAGTACGTGCCCGGCGGCAGTGTAACCGGCGTTGTCACGGCTTGGGTGTTCCATCCCATAACTGGGGTGAATGCCGCTGTCTGCGCCATCAGGGTGCCGGGGGCGGTGCCGGAGTTGTTATAAATTCCCAGCCGGAGTTGCCCGCCGGCCGTGGAGACGTAGTAACTTAAACTCTGGATCGTCGCGCTTTGCGAGAGGGTGACTTGCTGTGCGATCAGCCGGTTGCCCATGCCGGAATAAGAGCTGCCCAGCACATTGGTCTCGCCGATGGTGATTGTGCTGGAAGAGGGAGTGGCAGTCCGGGTTGGCGTGCGCGACACGGTGGGGGTGAATGTGTTTGTTGAAACCGTGGTCGGTGTCGGAGTGCGAGTGACCGTTGGAGTGACGTTATTTGTCGCGGTTGGGGTGCGGGTATTGGTTGCCGTCGGCGCCGCGGATGTATTTGTCGGCGTTGAGGTTCGAGTGGAAGTGTTCGTGGACAACGGCGTATTGGTGATCGTTGCTGTGGGTGTGCGCGTGGGCGTATTCGATGGCAGCGGCGTGAGGCTCGGCGTATTGGACGCTACGGCTCCCGTCGAGAATGTGGCGTACAGCGAAAAGGTGAACGCGCTGCTGGTCGGTGACGTGGAGTAGGTCGCCGGCAACGCGCCGAATGTGTACGTGTAATACCTGCCTGTGCCTGTCGGGTTGACACGACCCGCCAGCGTATTGTTCTGCGGCAGGAAGGCGAGCCAGTAGGTTCCCGCGGTCAATTGCGTTGGCGCAAGAACCGGCTGGGTGTTCCACCCCGTAGTTGGCGTGAAAGCCGCTGTTTGGGTGATGAGGGTGCCCGGTCCGCTGGCGGCATTGTTGTAAATTCCCAGGCGCAACTGCCCGCTGGCGGTGGAGACGTAATAACTCAAACTTTGAATGGTGGCGGTTTGAGAGAGCGTCACCTGTTGCGCGACCAGTTGATTTGCAAGCCCGGAATAGGTGTTGCCGAGGATCGTCGTTTCACCGACATTGAACGTCCCAGAAGATGAGGTGGGTGTAAATGTGAATGTAGGTGTGAAGGTGCGTGACGGAGTCGGGGAGAACAAACCCGTGGCTGTCGGCGTGCGCGTGGCGGTGGGGGTTGGGCTGGGTCCGGCGGTGGCGGTCGGTTGGTTTGCGCAGGCGGGAGGCGGGTTGC
>CAYPCK010000446.1:0-2711 GCA_964409185.1 uncultured Anaerolinea sp.
ACGAAATGATCCACGCCGCCAAAGCCATGCTGGCGGAATTCGATCTCCCGCAAAACTTGATCCGCGAAGAGGTGCGGAATCTATCGGATGAGCAAAGGCAACTCATTACAGTGGCGCGGGCGTTCTCCAAACCCTGCCGCCTGTTGTTGGTGGACGATATTATCCCGGTCCTGAGTTTTCAACGCCAAAAAATTCTGGTGGAAAAGATCAGGCGCCTGGCTGGGCAAGGGACGTCCATCATCATCAACAGCGACGACCTGAATCACCTCTTTGCGATCACCGACCGCATCCTCGTGTTGTACGAAGGCAGGTTGGTGGCTGACCGGCGTACGGCGGACTCGGTGCCGAGGGAAATTGTGGAGTTGATCGTCGGATCTTCCCGGCAGGAGCAGGTGACGCCGCTGATCTGGGCGTTGGAAAGTTATCACAGCGCCCAACAACAAGCCGAGGAATTGCAACGGACCCAGAAAACGCTTGAACAAAGCCTGGAAGCCCGCGCTTCGATGAACCGCCAACTCGTGGAGCGGCTGGCAAGCCAAGTGGAGGCGCTGGGTCAATTGACGACCGCCTTGCAGGCAACCCAACGCCGCCTCATCACCGAACGCGAGGATGAACGGAAAGCGCTGGCGCGTGAATTGCACGACCAGGTGATTCAAGATTTGCTGAGTTTCAATTATCGTCTCGAAGAGATCGAGGATACCGAGGCGTCTGAACCCATGCAAAATAACCTGTCGTCCATCCGGCAGGGCATCCGGATGGTGGTGGGGGAATTAAGGCAAATTTGCAGCGACTTGCGCCCGCCCACCATCGATCACCATGGGTTGTCGGCGGCGATCCACTCCCTGGCGCACGAATGGTCAGAACGGAGCAACATTCAGGTTGATTTGGAGGTCGATCCGGAGTTGGGCCGCCTTCCCGAAACCATCGAACTCTCGGTGTTCCGCATCGTGCAGGAAGGATTGAGCAACATCCGCAAACATGCGGCGGCGCGCCGCGTGCAGTTGTCGGTACATCGCACGCCCTCGGCAAGCCTGCTGGTAAGGTTGGAGGATGACGGGCGGGGATTGGATGCCCCGGCTGACCTCGCATTGCTTTCGGCAAATAAACACTTTGGGCTGGTGGGAATCAGCGAACGCGTGGCGTTGCTTGGCGGGACGATGAGCATCGACTCGTTGAGCGGAGACGGGATGGTGTTGCAGGTTGAAATTCCAAGCCCGCATCCGCTGATCCTTGCCTGATCGCGTTACCGGTTTTGGGGGGTTTCCCCTACTCAAACGAGGAGATTTTTCGCTTTTACGGGGGTATTGCCATGACCATCTTTACACGGCATCCTATACAATGATCCTGCAAGCCAACATAACCCAACACACGGGTCCCCTTAACCCGGATTGCCAAGACTTTCCAATATCCTGTCTCCAATGAGGAGTACGTCAATTGGCAAGAAAGTTCGTGGTCGATATCAAGGAATATGTGAACGCAACGCATCCATTCACCATAATGGCTGGCTTCGTTTTTTCGTTTCCAAGGAGGTGAGCGCGGGGCATACCATTCCATCTTTCATCTGATTCGAATCCAACCAAAATTTCAAAAGGAGAAGAAAATGTCTAACAAGAAATTCCTGTATGGGCTTGCCTCCATGCTTGTAATTGCCATGATGATCCTTTCCGCATGCGCGCCTGCCGCCACCGAGGCGCCAGGCGGGACCGAACTTGCGGTCGGGATTGTCCTTCCGACCAAGGATGAACCGCGCTGGATCCAGGATGAGACCCGCTTCAAGGAAGCGCTGACAGCCGCCGGCTACGATGTCGAGATCCTGTTCAGCCAGGGCGATTCGTCGCAGGAAAAAGCCAACGTCGAATCCTTGATCACCAAAGGCGTTAAAGTATTGATCCTGACTCCACAAGATGGCGCTGCCGCAGCCGCCGCGGCGGAAGCGGCTCGTGCTGCGGGCGTAAAAGTGATTGCCTATGACCGCTTGATCCTCAATACCGAAGCCGTGGATTACTACGTCACCTTCGATAGCTTTGCGGTGGGCGCCGCTCAGGCGCAATATCTCGTGGATAAAGCCTCCGGTTCGGGCAACCCGCTGTATTTGTATGCCGGCGCCGCGTCCGACAACAACGCTTTCATCTTCTTTGATGGTGCGTGGAGTGTTCTCCAACCGAAGATCGCCGACGGCACGTTCGTGATCAAGAACTCGAGCGAAGCGGTGGGCTTGCAGGATAAAGCCAACCTCTCTCGCGACGAACAAGCCGCGATCATCGGTCAGATCACCACGAATTGGGACTTTAATACAGCGAAGAGTCTGGCTGAGTCGAACCTGACCGCGGCATCTGCCGAGGATAAGGGCGATGTGTTCATCCTCGCCCCGAACGACGGCACTGCTCGCGCGATCGCCGATGCGTTTGGCGCGGATGGCGATGTGTCCTCCTACGTAGTGACAGGCCAGGATGCGGAAGTGGCGTCCGTCCAGTACATCATTGACGGCAAGCAGTCCATGACCGTGTTGAAGGATGTCCGCACACTCGTTGGCGATGCAATCGCCGCGGCTGTCACCTTCCTTGAAGGCGGCACGCCTCCGCAGACGAATAGCTATAACAACGGCACAATTGATGTGCCTGCCAAACCCTCCGAGGTCGTCTCGGTGGATCAGGCAAACGTTGTGGCGGCGGTCATTGACTCCGGCTACTGGCCCGCGTCTGAGTTCACCG
>CAYPCK010000447.1:0-2710 GCA_964409185.1 uncultured Anaerolinea sp.
ATACCGGGTTCTTTGTCATCCGTTTGACGAACCGCTATCCCGATCAATCGCGCCCCTTCATCAAACTGGCGCAGGATGTCCTCCGCTTGCAGGAATCGCTGGATGTGCGCAGCGCGCAAAATTGGTTACGCAAGGCGCGTGAGGAGTCTGCCGGAGATCCTGAAAAACTGGCGATCCGTGAAGGCTCGGTCAATGCCTTCCTCCACTGGCTGGGCGTGGAGGAGGACTACGCCGGGGATGTGTTCTATTATCCCGTGCAGTGGCGGCTTGCCATGGAGGTGTGCAGTCGGTTCGTCGAATTGATCGGCTCCGAGATCCATTTAAACGGCGACAAACCCATCCGCCTCGTCGCGCCAAAGCCAAGTATTTCCATCCCCTTGCATGATTCCTATGTTGTCCATCATTTCACCGAATTGTTCGCCGACGCGGATGTGGTCAAACGCTCCGAGCCGAATAAAAGGAATAAGAATGCCCAGATCTCCATTGGGTTGAATGATGTGCGCGGATCCGCCCCGATCCGTCAGGCGTTTGTGAACCTGTCAGAAGGCGCAATTCTCAAAACCGCCGCCAAGGAGAATCTGCTTGAAACACAGGATGAACGCACGAGTTCCTTTCCCAAACATCGTTGGGGGATCGTGGACGACCTGCTGAATCATAATCAAGCCACCTGGCAGGATGAGATCTGCATGATGAACTCAAAGACCGCCATCATCCTGCCTTCCACAAAGTGGCTGTACCACGAACTGCTCGTTTCGTCGGTCCCGGGTTCCACGTTGAGGGTGAAGTATCACCGCTACTGGGATGCCATCGAGCGAATGATCGAGTTCGTCATCGAGATCCGCGTCATGGCGCAATTGATCGAAAGCGCTTCCTACGATATTTTGGTGGAGATCGCCGAACGGATTCACAAGACCCAGTCGAAGTTGTTCGTGGGCGATATCGTCATGGACGAGAAACTGCCCGAGCTGGTGGCAAAAGCCGCCTCGCTCCGCCATCAGGCGGCGTTGTGCCAGAGCCTCAGCCATCCGCAATTGTGGAGCCGCGCCGATTTTGCCATCACGAAAGCGGACCACTTGCTGGGCCAGTTAGGCGTCCCGCGCATCCTCGAACATGTGGAGCGCAATATCGAATCCATCGTCGAGTTTGTGAATCATATCGACGAACTCTACATTGCCGACCTCTCCGAGAAGAGCAATGAAAACGCCAACTGGCTCTCCATGTTATTTGCCGCGGCATCCCTCACGCTGACGATCCTCATCCTGCCATCTTTCTGGGCGGATATCATGCAAGCTTTCGAGTCAAAATATCAACATCTTTTGCCTGGGCTTGAAAGTTTTGGAAATGGACTTGCCATATTCCTTTTTGGCACGGCTGTTTTCCTCTTTATTTTTGCTCTCTTGCGCTTGATGCGGGTGCGAAAGGGAAGCAGGCGAAAATCGAAAATATTGTGACGCCAATCGGGGAGTGCGTAATCGGGTAAAATTTATCCGACCCACACAGGACAACAGCGGTGGTGGGCTTGTCAATTCATCCCCATCCACGCGGTGCGAATCATTTCGATGAAAACATTCTCGATCGTTGTGCCCGTTTACTTCAGCAGTGAAAACCTCCCCGATACGATTCCCCAACTTCTGGACCTTGGCACAAAGATACCCGGCTATCGCCTCGAACTTGTCTTCGTGGATGACGGCTCCGGGGACGATTCGATGGACTTCTTGCTGAAGTTTCGCGCGGAATACCCGGAAACCATCAAGGTTGTCAAACTCACCCGCAACTTCGGTTCGATGTCCGCCATTCAGGCTGGTTTCACCGTGGCAACCGGCGACTGCGTGGGCATGATCTCCGCCGACTTGCAAGACCCGCCCGAGCTTTTCCTCGACATGCTAAAGCATTGGGAAAGCGGGACGACCAAAGCGGTGTTCGCCATCCGCCAGGACAGGGAGGAGCCGCCCATTCAGAAAATGTTCTCGAATGGCTATTACTCGCTCATCCGCAAGTTTGCGCTGTCGGGATACCCGAACGGCGGTTTCGACTTTTTCCTCATTGATCGGCAGGTGGTCAACGACTTGAACCGCATCCGCGAAAAGAACATCAACATCATGACCCTCATCTACTGGCTGGGATACAAACCGGTGATGATCCCCTACATCCGCCGCCAGCGAACAAAAGGGAAGTCGCGCTGGACGCTGGCGAAAAAAATAAAATTGTTCGTTGATACCTTCGTGGCGTTCTCGTTCTTCCCGATCCGCATCCTCTCGTTGATCGGCTTGCTGGTGGCTGTCGGCTCCTTCTTCTATGCCGCATTCGTCCTCTTTTACTGGTTTTTCTACGGCATCGAAGTGCGCGGCTGGGTGCCCACGATCGTTGTCCTTTCCTTCACGTCGGGAATCCAAATGGCGATGCTGGGCGTTCTCGGCGAGTACCTGTGGCGTACGCTCGACGAGGTGCGGAACCGTCCGCCGTTTGTGATTGATGCAATTTACAGTGGAGAACGGGAAGAAGAACCGGTAAATCAAAAATGACCAACTACTTTGCTCATCAAAATGCTATCGTCGAATCAAAAAAAATCGGCAAAGCGACACGTATTTGGGCGTTCGTGCACATCCTGCCGGGCGCGGAGATCGGGGAGGATTGTAATTTGTGCGATCATGTTTTTGTCGAGAACGATGTCGTTCTCGGTAATCGCGTGACGATCAAGTCCGGCGTGCAG
>CAYPCK010000448.1:0-2697 GCA_964409185.1 uncultured Anaerolinea sp.
CTGGGCGTGGCTCGTCAAAAAAGGAAGCGGGCTGGCGGTCGTCTCCACTGCGAATCAAGACACCCCGCTCTCCGACGGCGCGACTCCCATTCTTGGCATTGACGTCTGGGAGCATGCGTATTATTTGAATTACCAGAACCGCCGTCCCGATTACATCGCCGCGTTTTGGAACGTGATCAATTGGGATGCGGTTGCCGCTCGTTACGCTGCGAAGTAACGAATTGCACCTTGCACGGCAAACGAAGGACGTTATAATTTAGCCATCTGCAAACAACTTCCCAAAAGGAGATACCGTTATGACCCACATCGTTACCAGTTTATGCGTTCGAGACCGCGGTTGCATCGACGTTTGCCCCGTGGAGTGCATGATCCCCGGCGCGCCCATCAATGAGTGGCCCTGGATCTACATTGACCCCGACACTTGCATTGATTGCGGCGCGTGCGTTCCCGAATGCCCCTTTGCCGCAATTTTCCCTGAAGATGAGGTCCCCTCTGCGTACACCGCCAAGGGCGGCGAATACATCTTCAAAGTCGGCGAGACCGGTCACTACGAAGGCGCAAACCATCACGGTCATCCCGTCGTCGTGGATGTTGCCCGCCAACTGCAAGCCGGCGAAGTGCTCGATCTCACCCCGGATATCAAACCAAACTATGATTTCTTCAAGGGCGGTCCCGGTTACGGCGCAAAAGACCAAGACAATGGCATGTAAGCCGCGTAATAAAATTAAGAGCCAGTCGTTTGACTGGCTCTTTTATTTCAACTTCAAAACCGCCTCCACTTCACCTTCGATGATCCTGCCGGTTTCCACGAATCCCAACTTGCCATATAACTTTCTTGCCGCGTCATTTTCGGGCTCATAGCTGATGCCGACAATTTGGATCCGTTCGTCGGCGCGGAAAATTTCAAGAGTCTTTTCCATCGCAAATCGCCCGAAACCCCTGCCCTGAAATTTTTCATCCACCATCAAACGGATGACAAACGCTTGTTGAGTCGGGTGCGAAAAATTATAGCCGCACATCAAAAAGCCGACGGGCGTATCGCCGTCGTAAATCCCAAACGGATGCAGGTCCCAATGCCCTTCGAATTCCTCGCCGAATTGTGACTGCGCGATCGAATACAGGTTCGACGCGACAAAATTTTTCTGGTCGTCGCGTACTTTGAGGTCGATCAGCGCCTCCCAATTATCTTTTGTGACAGGACGCAACTCAGGCATTCAAAACTCTACGGACGGATTCAAGAACCGCTTCGCGCTTCACTTGAACCTGTTCGCCCGTCGTCAGGTTTTTCACCACCACCAGCCCCTTCTCCGCCTCCTCGGGCCCCAGCACCAGCGCAACTTTCATCTTCATCCGATCGGCAAACTTGAATTGCTTCGGTAGTTTCGCTGGTTCAGGGTAGACCATTGTATTGAGTCCTGCATTTCGCAACTCTGCCGCGAGCGCGAAGGATTGCGACAAAAATTTTTTATCGAAGACTGTCACCAGTACCTGTGCAGGACTCGGCTGAAACTCAGGGACGAGTCCCGCCTCCTGCAAGATGATTCCGATCACCACGTCGCCCATCGCAAAGCCGACGCCGGGCAAAGGCTGTCCGCCGACGTCTTCGAGCAAATTGTCGTAACGCCCGCCGCCGAAGATGGCGCGCCTCACCGAGCCGCTTGTGTCGAACGCTTCGAAGACCGTGCCTGTGTAATAGAGAAGCCCGCGCATGATGTTCGGATCAAACTTCACATAGTCTTTCACACCCAACGCCTCGAGCGCGGCAAAGGTGCGGGTTAATTCTTCGCTTTGCTTCCACAAGTCAAAATTGCCGAGCAAAGACTTCAACCCATCGAGTTGTTTTTGGTTCAACCCGATCTCGAGCGCGTACGCGTCCCATTTGGCGGAGTCCATTTTCGTGCGGCGGTCAACGAGGTTGGAAACATCCACGCGTTTTTCGGTTGGGATGCCGAGCGCGTCGAATTGCGATTCCATCAGGCGGCGATTATTCACAAGGATTTGAGCCAGCCCGGGGCTGAGTCCGACCGAGCGCAGGAACGTCGCCCCCACCGCGATGAGTTCCGCGTCCGCTTCGGGAGAATCCACGCCGAGCAAATCAATGTTCCATTGAAAGAATTCGCGCGTGCGTCCGCGCTGTGGCGACTCATATCGCCAAAACGGACCGAACGACCACCAGCGCACGGGGAAATTTAGTTCGCCTTGTTTCGCCGCGATCATGCGCGCCAGACTCGGTGTTAATTCAGGACGAAGCGTAACAAAGTCTCCCCCGCGATCTTGAAATGTAAACGACTGCTTCTTGACCAGTTCCTCGCCCGATTTTGCCGCGTACAGATCAATCGGCTCGATGAACGGACCGTCCCACTCTTGATAGCCGAACATCTGCGATGCCGCGCGCACTTTTTCATAGATGAAGTTGCGCAGGAACATTTGCTCGGGATAAAACTCGCGCGTGCCTTTGACGGGATTAATTTTGCCTGCCATGATGACTCCAGTGCGAAGATTTTATCATGGCTTCAAAACATACCTGATTACTCTTGCACCCGCTGGCGCTGCTATACCCCGCCCCACAGCTAGACCCCTGCCTGCACTCGGCGGGACAGCTTGACCCCCCCCCACCCCCCCCCCCGACCACAGGGCCGCGCCCCCGACAATAACCACCCCCCCAATCCCCGCCCAAAACAGCACAGGTGCCAGAAG
>CAYPCK010000449.1:0-2690 GCA_964409185.1 uncultured Anaerolinea sp.
TCGGCGTCGTCTTTTGCGGCGGCGGTGATGCCTGCAGCGACGCCTGCTTTTTTGCAGATGGCAAACACCTTGTCTATCATCTCCTGCACTTCGGGGTGATTGGGTCCGTCGGGGAAGCCCATGTTGAGCGAAAGGTCGCGCGGACCGATGACAACCGCGTCCACATGCGGCTGGGAGATCATGGCTTCAAATTCATCGAGCAAGGCAGGGTCTTCAAATTGCGGGACGACCATGGTCTGCTCGTTTGCAAATTGGATGTACTTCTCCGCTCCCCCGCTGTATGCCATGTATTTGGAGGCTCTGGAAATGCCCACGCCTCTTTTCCCGACGGGTGGATATTTCACGGCTTCGATGAGCATTCTCACCTCGGACGCATTTCGCAGGTCGGGCATCATCACGCCCAGCATGCCCGCGTCGAGATATTGCAGGACGATCTTCGGGTCTTTGGGTCCAATGCGCACGAGCGGAGTCATGCCCGTCAACTCGCAGGCGCGGATGACGTTCACGGCTTGGTCGGGGTGGAGCAGTCCGTGTTCGGCGTCGAGCATGTAGTAGTCGTAGCCTGCCAAGCCAAAAAGTTCGGCAAGCTGCGGGTCGGTTGAGGTGGAGATCGCGCCCAGGGCTGGCTGACCAGATTTGAGTTTAAGTTTGAGGCGGTTTTCTTGGATGAACATAGGTCAAGGATGAAGGATGAATTATGAGGGATGAAAGAAGAAAGAGGAAAAAATTCACATCCACATTTCTTTCTTCTTTCCTCTTTCTTTTGTTATATCACACCAGACTCTTGCAAGGCTTTCATCTCTTCCATGCTTAATCCAAGCGAGCCGTACACTTCATCATTGTGTTGACCGAGCGTGGGTGGAGGCGAGTAGATGTCTTCGTAGGTGTCGGAGAGTTTGACGGGGTTGCCTGGCATTTTGGCTGTGCCGCCCAGCGGATGCGCGACTTCGATGACCATCTTGCGCGAGAGGATCTGTTCGTCGCGCAGGGCTTGGGCGATGTTGTTGACGGGCGCGCAGGGAATGCGCTTGGCTTGCATTTTGTCGAGCCAGTGCTTTTGGGTGTTGGCAGAAAGAATGTGATTAAGCCGTTGATTGATGAGAAGTTTATTCTTCCAACGCCCAGGTTGACCTTTATTTTCATCGGTGTTGAGTTCGGGGGCGTCCACCACTTCCATGAGCGCAGTCCAAAAATTATCGGTGATGACCGCGATGATGATGTAACCGTCGGAGCATTGAAAGGTATCGTAAGGCACATGCACGAAATGACCGTTGCCGAGTTTGTCGGGAATTTCGCCCGAGAGGAAGTGCATGGTCGCCATGTAGTTGAGCAGGCTGATCTGCGCGTCGAGCATGGATATGTCCACGTGCTGTCCGCGCCCTGTGGTGTGACGCGCCTGCAATGCCGCAAGCACACCGATGACGCCCATCAGCCCGCCGCCAAGATCGCCAATGGGAATACCCGAACGAGTCGGCGGGTTGCCAGGTTGACCCGTAATGCTCATGCCGCCGCCCATCGCTTGGGCGACCATGTCGAAAGCAGTGCGGTCTTTGGCGGGTCCCGTTTCGCCGAAGCCTGTGACCGTGCAAGTGATAATGCGCGGATTGATCTGTGAGAGGTGGTGATAGTCCACTTTGAGGCGGGCAGTGACTCCAGCGCTGAAATTACTCAGAACCATATCCGCAGTTTTGACGAGTTCGTAAAAGACCTGCAAGCCTTTTTCAGATTTGAGGTCGAGCGTGACGCTTTTCTTATTGCGGTTGAGCGTCATATAATACGCGCCGAAACCGTTCAGGCTGTTCTTCGGGTCTTTTTCCAACAATCGGCGCGTGCCTTCGCCTATGACGGGCGGTTCCACTTTGATAGTTTCCGCGCCGAGATCGGCAAGTATCATGCTCATATACGGTCCGCTGAGCATGTGAGTGAGGTCGAGAATTCGAATTCCTTGGAGGGCTTTCATGGGGTTGGTTAAGTTCCTTGGTTTGGTATTGAGATTTTGATCACAGACCGCGGACGGCAGACCGTGAGTTGAACAGTCATCAGCCGTCGGCGGTCAGCGGTCTTATAAATTTTTCAAATAACTCATAACTTCCGATTTACTGACAACATCCCCATACTTCGAGTTGATATCAAACAAATTCGCCTCATGCGGACCCGCATGCCGATCCGCCACACACTCACGCGGCACGATCACGCGGAAACCGTATTGCATCCCATCCACCGCCGAAGCGCGGATACAACCCGACGTGGAGCAACCCGTCAGAATCAACGTGTCCACGCCCATGCTGGTCATGGTCGCCGCCAGCGACGTGCCGAAGAACGCCGAAGCATATTGCTTCACGATAATGATGTCACTCTCTACAGGCGGCAACTGCGGCACGATCTCTGCCAACGGCTCGCCTGCCACCATCGTCTTCAGCGCAGGCACTTTCTGAATAAAAATTCCGCCATCGCGAAAATTCTTGTTATACAAAACCTTCGTGTATAGCACAGGCACATTTTTTTCACGCGCCAACGCCAGCAGGTCAACCGTCTCATGCACCGCCGTCACCACATCGGGCGCATACAACAACGAACCCTCCGTCGTATACGCATTGATGAAATCCACCACCAACACAGCAGGCTTTTTTCCAAACCCAATGCGTCCATCGAAGACGCCTTTGTAATTGTTTGTTAAATCAGACATTCAT
>CAYPCK010000450.1:0-2685 GCA_964409185.1 uncultured Anaerolinea sp.
GGCGGACCTTGCCTTCACCTCCACTGGAGGAGGGAGCGAAGCGATCGCTTCTTTCAAATTTGCGGCGCGGTTGCCGAGGTTCGAGCCGAGCGCGAGATAAACTACGTGTTGTTCCATGAGTATCAACTTTCCAGATGCGGCGAACCGCACCGAGGCGGGTTTTCAGTTATTCTACCCTCGAACCGCGTTCACGAAATCCGCGAACAGACCGTACGCCGTTTCCTCGGGTCCGCCTTTCATGCCTTCGCGCTCCGAAACCGAGATCGAATAATCGGGCAACACATCGGTGCGGAACGTCAAGCCGGTGGACGAGCCCATCATGCCGTACAACGGCGAAGACGACTCGACCAACTCCGGCGCAACGCGCGCTTTGACTTGACTCCCAACCTTCTCAGCGGATGCGACCAGCTTCCAACGCTTCTTTTCCATTTTTGCCTGCTTCACCATCGCCGGCGTGATCTCGCGGATGCCTTTTCGCTCCACCTCCTGCGGCTTGAGCGAAGAATCCATCAGCACGGTTGCCAGCGCGGCAACCTTGATCGCCGCGTCCCAGCCGTCTACGTCGCCGGAGGGATCGGTCTCCGCAACTCCGACGCTCTGACAATACTTCACCGCGTCGTCGAACGACTCGCCATCTTCCATTCTCGAAAGGATGATGTTCGTCGTCGCGTTGATGATGCCTTTGAACGCCGTCAATTCGGCAAGGGGCAGGGCTTCGCGGAATGTGGAAAACAACGGTGAGCCGCCCAACACCGTTGATTCAAACAAAAACTTCACGCCTTTCGATTCCGCCAGCGACTTCAACTCTTGATACGCATGCACAACCGTCCCTTTGTTGGCGGTAATCGCGTGCATCCCTGCATTCAACGCGGCTTTTGCATGGTCAATGGCGGGCTGACCCGTATCGTAGTTTACTGGAGAGTTCTCGAACATGACGGAGGCGGAAGAGTGTTTCATTACTGCCAAAGAGTCTTCGACTTGGAAAGCGGAAAGTGGAGTGATGGACTTTCCACTTTCCACTTTCTCTAATGCCTGCCGAACATCAATCCCATCCCGATTCACCGCAAAGCCGTGTCGTCCTGTCGCGATGCCGGTGATTGAATATGTGATGTTATATTTTGATTTCAGCGGGTCACGCTTTCGTTCGAGCAGGCGGACGAGGGAACGGGCGACGTTGCCGAAGCCGATGAAGCAAAATTTGTAGTGCATGGGTTCTCCTGTATCAGGGGTCAGGTGTCAAGTTTCAGGGCACGTGACACGTGGAACTTGACACCTGAAACTTTTAAAGCGGGGGCCACGGCATGGCGCGGCGATCGCGCGGGGGGCGGGGGAAGGCGCTGAGTTGGAGGAGCGAGTCGGCGCGGGCGCGCAAGGCGGCGATTTCGCGCGGGGTGAGATGAGACTCAAGGCCAGTGAGCAGGCTGGAGGGAAGAGAGAGGCGAGATTTCAAATCGTCGGGAATTTTTTGCCCAGCGAAATCCCAAAGCACGGTGCGAAGTTTATCGTCTTCGTGAAAACAGATACCGTGATCTATCGCGAAGAGTTTGTGTGTGCCATTTTCGAAAAAGACGTGACCGCCTTTGCGATCTGCGTTGTTGACGAGCAGATCGAACAACACGACAGGTTTGAGCAGTTGTTTGTCGTCGTCCGAAAAATTGAAATAATGATATTCGGGATCGTATTCGATGTATTGCTGGATCGAACCCGCGCCGTAAGGACCTTCGTCGCGGAGTGTAGTGAACGGGATAAAATGAAAGCCGAGACATTCGCTGACGAGATATGCGGCGACTTCGCGTTGCGCGAGTGA
The DNA here is from genome assembly GCA_964409185.1 of uncultured Anaerolinea sp. GTDB lineage: Bacteria > Chloroflexota > Anaerolineae > Anaerolineales > Villigracilaceae > Defluviilinea. The sequence goes on from CAYPCK010000450.1 coordinate 1,808, forward strand.
GTTTTCGGGGAAGTCCCACAACGGCTGCTCGCCCTTACTCGGCTTGTACACAGCGGTATACGTTTTCTCTTGATAATGAACGTCAACGAGGAACGTGTAGTTCGAACCAAGCATGAACTGACCCTTGAGTTCGAGGTCGCCTTGTTGGAAGACTTGTTGAAGTATTGGAGCGAGTTGACTCATCAAGAATTTGCCGCAGAGTCACAAAGACGCGGAGATTTTATTTCTCTGTGACTCTGCGTCTCCGTGGCAAAGATCAATGCATATGTCCGTTCTTCTTCGGGCAAAAATGCCCCTCGGGCTCTTCGGGCTGGCCGCATTGCGGGCAGATCGGCCGCCCGCGCGTACTGACCTCCACCCCCCAGCGCGACAATTGTCGAACTTGGGTGCGCGTCGCCCAAAAGCGGATGACCGCCGCTTGCTCGGGGTCGTCTTCCTCGGTGAGGATCTCTTTCACGAACAGCACGACGAGGTCGCGTTCCTTGTCGTAGCCCAGCCCGATCTCGCCGACGCGGAAGAGCGGGTCTACGGGCGGGTTGATGCGCATCACATCCTCGATGTAATCCCCGGAGGCTTCGGGCAACGCTGGGTTTTGCTGGTTGAGTTGCGAGAGGAACTGCTCCACGTGGATTGCCAGCGAGTTTAATTGCGCTTTTTCGATGATGACCGTGATCGTGCGCTGGTCTTGAAAGGCTTGAATATAGAACACACGCTGGCCGGGTTTGCCGATGGCATCCGCGGTGATATGGTCGCAGGGGTCAACGTCTATTTCAAAACGAGGCATGAGGGGAGTATACCATTTTCAAATGCATAGCCGTACAACTGCCTGATTGGCTTAGCAAATCACGGGCGGCTACAGAGCGCATGGAGTTTTCTCT
>CAYPCK010000451.1:0-2685 GCA_964409185.1 uncultured Anaerolinea sp.
ACTTTTCCTCTCCGAATCAGAACAGAGCGAATTTCTTCGAGCCGAAACAGCCTTCCTTCAGCAGGGTTACGCCATCGAAATCATTCCGCGCTACGTTGACCTGATCGACGTCAACGAACGCAACAAAACCGATTTCCCCGATGTGATCATTGTCAGTTCCCTCTGGTTTGCCCAAGCCCGCGAACTCTCGAACGGGCAGGCGTACGAGAAGTTGCACCAGCTGATCCGATGGGGAAAGGTTATTGTCAATTATCACCCACCCTCAACCGAAGCCGGAATCCGGTCGTTGAACCGGGAACTCGGTTTCCAATTCGGCTTCACAGAAACGGTTTTGATCGAACCGGAAACGCCGGAACAGGCGCTCACGATCGTCTCCCGCTCTTTCGATGGAATTTTCAACCAAGGTATGAGATAATTTTACTGTGGACGAGAGACAGGAAGAAATCGCGTTAGCCAGCCGCCCAAGGGACTACGCCGGGCTTTTGTGGATCTTTGCCGCCAGCATGTTGGGGTTTAGCATGTTCTGCGCCACATCCGCCATCGCTCTTTCCGACCCAAACCTTCCGACACCCATCGTGATCGAAGCGCGTGATATTCCCAACCTGGCATTTTCCAATTTGAACACAGCGGCGGCGCAAACCGCAGAGGCGTTTGCCAAATTAGTCGCGACCGAAACGCCAACCGATACATTCACCCCCAGTCCAACCTGGACGTCCTCTCCGACAGCAACCAGCACAGCAACTCGAGTGATTATCAACCCGACCAGGACCGCTACAACAAAAGTCGAGAACCCGCCGACGGTCATTGTACCAACATCCACTCGGACTCCTAGACCGACAAACACTGCGGTTGTAATCATAACGGTAACAGGAACCCCAGAAGCAACGGAAGCGCCAACTGAAACTCCGGTCCCTGAACCGCCTACCGATACCCCGGAACCTCCTCCACCTACAGATACCCCTGTTCCATAGAAGAACTGTTGCGGGGACATCGAAAACACTTGACTGACAGGAAAATCCATTTTATACTCGAATTAATCAGATTAATATGATTGTTCGAGAACGTGTCGCCCCTAATATTTCAGAATTCCTAAAATACCTCGCCGCCCACGAAGATGCGGCGGACGGCCTTCCCACGCTTAATGAGCTAAGTCAGGAGTTGGGCGTGAGCGTCGCGTCCCTGCGGGAACAGTTGGAAGTGGCGCGCGCGTTGGGTTTGGTGGAAGTCAAGCCGGGGCGGGGAAAGACGCGTCGTCTGAATTTTTCGTTCACGCCGGCAATCCGTCAAAGCCTTGGGTATGCGTTGGCGCTCAATGATGAGTACTTCCGAAAATATTCCGAGTTGCGTAACCAGGTCGAAGCGGGATTCTGGTTCGAAGCGGTCAAAAAATTGACCAGCGACGACAAAAACGAATTGCAAAGGTTGATCGCGCGCGCTCAAGAAAAATTAAATCGCACACCGGTGCAGGTCCCACATGAGGAACATCGCGCCTTGCATTTGTTGATCTATAGCCGCCTCGACAACCCCTTCGTCACCGGGGTCCTTGAAGCGTATTGGGATGCCTACGAAGCCGTGGGCTTGAATGTCTTTGCCGGGGGGTTGGACTATCTGCAAGAGGTCTGGCAATATCACCAGACCATGGTCGATTCCATTTCTAACGGAAACTATAAGGCTGGTCACGAAGCGCTCGTCGCCCACACCGACCTTTTGTATCACAGACCGTAACACGAGGAACCAATGAACAAAGTTGTAAACGATTTTTCCATCATTGTCGGCACAAAGAACGGCTCCGGCAGTTCCACCGCCAACAACACCATCCTGCGAGCGATCTTTAAGATGGGCATCCCGGTCTCGGGCAAGAACCTGTTCCCCTCCAACATTCAGGGACTCCCCACCTGGTATTCGATTCGCGCCAGCAAGGATGGATATCTCGGGCGCCGCGACGAACAGGACATCGTCATTGCCATCAACCCCGACTCGTTCACTCGCGACCTTGCTTCTGTCGCGCCGGGTGGAGCCTTTTACTACGCCGACGATATCCGCCTGCCCATCACCCGCGCGGACATTGCCATTTACCCGATGCCGGTTAAGGAATTGGTGAAAAAAGACCCAAACGTCCCCGCCGATTTCCGCGACCTGGTCGGGAATATGGTGTACGTAGGCGTGTTAGCGCAGATGATCGGCATTGATATCGAAAAGATCCACGCCGCACTGAACTTCCACTTCAAAGGCAAGCAAAAACCGATCGATATGAATTTCAACGCGGTAAAAGCCGGCCTGGAATGGGCAAAGACGAATCTCGAAAAGAAAGACCCGTTCCATCTCGAGCCAATGAACAAAACCGAAGGCATGATCATGGCGGACGGCAACACCGCCGCCGCGATCGGTTCCATTTTTGGCGGCGCGCAGTTTGTGGCGTGGTACCCCATCACCCCGGCGTCGTCGCTCGCAGAGGCGATTAACGATTACATGCCCATGCTCCGAAAGCGCGAGGATGGCAAACACACCTACGCGGTCGTGCAAGCCGAGGACGAACTCGCCGCCATTGGGATGACCGTAGGCGCCGGCTGGAGCGGGTTGCGCGCGATGACCTCCACCTCGGGACCGGGCTTGAGCCTGATGACCGAATTTGCCGGGCTGGCGTATTATGCCGAAGTACCGCTGGTGATCTGGGACGTGCAACGC
>CAYPCK010000452.1:0-2672 GCA_964409185.1 uncultured Anaerolinea sp.
CCCTGCTTTTCAGCAGGGTATTTGTTTTCAATTCGATTTGCCGTACGCTGTCTTCAACGGCGGGAGTTTATTGCCTTCGCCCCGCTTGGTCACCTCCACCCAGATGGATTGCGACAACTCATACCCGATGATGTGATCGTGCGGCTTCATTTCGAGGCGGAGCGGTCCTTTGAATGGGGCGCAACTCAACAAGTGGAATGGGGTCCCCGGCACGAGACCGATCTCCGCGATGTAGCGAAGCTTGTCCAGATCGTGTGTGCGGACGCGGCTGACGACGCAATCGGAACCAGAGGGGACATTCACCAGCGATTCATCCCGCACCTTGGGTATGACTCCCTCTTTTGAAGGTATCGGCTCCCCATGCGGACAGCGCGTGGGATAACCAGCCAGTTCGTCCATTCTATCTTCGAGCTGATCGTTGATTCCTTTTTCAAAGGTGTCCGCGAGCTCATGAGCGGTCGCCCAGTCATATTTCATCACTTTGACGAGGAAGACTTCTGTCAGGCGATGACGGCGCAGGGAAGGCATGGCAATTCGTTCACCTGCATCTGTCAGGCGGACACCGCGATAAGGCTCGTGGACCAAATATCCATTTTTGTTGAGGCGTTTCACCATCGTGGAGATGGCTTGGGCGGAGGATTCAACGTGAGAACTTAGCAGGGAAAGCGGAACCTGTTCATGGTCTTGTTGTAACCGATAAATTTCAGCGGCGTAGCGCTGCATGGCGGGGCTGACGGTCATTGAACTCCAGTTACTGCCTGTCACCCTGAGCGAAGCGAAGGTTCTCTATCGTCACATCGGAGATTCCTCGCTTCGCTCAGAATGACACGAAGATGAATAGTATCAACCAGGTTGAAAACTGGTCGCAATGGGATATAAGGTAATTTTATTACAAATATCTAGATTATCCAATTTTCCGACATTATACTACGCGCCACGAAACAGGCAGAAAACCTGTATTCATTCATAAAGGAGAACCCTTTTTACTATGTTTCGCAAGATCACTTTCATGGCTATTACCCTCCTGTTGCTTGTGAGCGCGTGCGCGCCCGCCGCGACGGAGGCTCGCGTCAATGAACAGCCCACAACCGACCTGAGCGGAATCAAAACGTACCTGCTTGGAAAACTGTCCGAGTTGGCTGGCAGTTCCGCGTCGCTGAAAGAAGCGAGCGATAAATATTACGTGTTGGCGGAAGCCGCAAATTTCGATTATGCCGCCATGTGGGAATCCAATTCGGCGGACGTGAGCGCGGCGCTTAATGCCGCCAAAGCCGCGTGGATCGCCGCGAGTCCGCTGTATGAACAAACCGAGGGCATCGTGGCTGGCACGCCGAGCCTTGCCGAATATGATGTGATTCTCGATGCAGGCACCTCTGCGGAAGAAGACCCTGAAGGCGCGGTGCCATTCGATTTGACTCTGCCCGATGGACGCGTCCTTCCCAAGCCTGGGAACCTCTTCGGTGTGTTGGAAAGCACGCTATGGGGGACGTATGCGGATTTCACTACGGGCATCGAAGCCGATCTGGATGGAAACGGCTCGATTGATTTCGGTGAGAAACTGCCCGACGCAAACGTCTTGAAAGCCGCCGCCGATGCCATGGACGGCTACGTGATCGAATTGAACGAATCTGCAAACGCGTGGGAACCGACCGAGTCGGATGCATTCACCGCGCTGGTGGTGATGGTGCCGACCATGAGCGAGTATTTCAACTCGTGGAAAAATTCCCGCTTCATTCTTGGAGAGGCAACTGAGCAACGCGATTTTGTTGTGATCTCGCGCCTCTCCGATATTCAAAATATTCTCGGCAGTTTACAGGTGGTGTATGCCGAGGTCAAACCGCTGGTGCAAGAAGAAGATTCAGCACAAGCCGCGCAGATCGAACAATCGCTGGAAGATTTGAAACAATTCGTTGCAGGTGTGTACGCAAAAGAACAAGACGGCTATCAGCACACACCCGAAGAGGCGGATGTGCTCGGCGCGGAGGCGCAGAACCGCGCCACCGCCATTGCGGGTCAGGTGGCGCAGATCGCCGCGCAATTGGGCATCAGGATTCAGGAATGACCCGCTATAATTCGCCCTCGCCGAACTCGATGACTTGTGATGCGAAAAATTTATAACCGTCTCTTGATTGCCGTCCTTGCGGCAGGGCTTGCGGCTTCCAATGTTTTGGGAGCCGCGTTTGCCGCTTCTACTTCGCCCGCGCAAAGCGCGGAGTTCATCCGCGCCTCGCTGGTGCAGGCGCAATTGGATTTGACGAATGACCCGCAGAGGTCAGCGGATTTGGCGCGGGACGCGCAAGCCGCGTATCAAACCGGACTTTCAAGCTGGTTCGCCCAAACCGACCCTGAGGCGCACGCGAGGATTCTTTCCGCGTTCAACGCCCTCAATGAAAGTCTTGCGAATGGCGACGCGGTGACGTTCGCGGCGGCGCGCGCCCAGGTGTGGACGGGCATTCTCGCGGGCAGTTATGCCATTGTCGAGCAATCCATCCAAAGCGGAGATGGAGCCACGGCGCACACGTGGCTCACCGTGCGCGAATTTCGCACCGCCACGCGCTTCTCGCGCCCGAACATCGGCGCGACGGTTGCCATCTCAAGTTTCATGGACGGAAGCCTCACCGCCGAAGAGGCGATGTTATCCGTTCGAGCCGATGTGCTGGATACCTATCAGG
>CAYPCK010000453.1:0-2672 GCA_964409185.1 uncultured Anaerolinea sp.
CGCCGAACACTTCTTCGACGGCTACAAAGCGGATTCGTCGTACGCGCTCGAAACCCTGCTCGCGGCGATGCGCGGCGGCGCAGAGACGGTTGTCTTGTGCGATACCAACGGTGGGACTCTGCCCTGGGATGTTGAATCAATCGTCGGCGAAGTGAAAGAGGCGGCCGCGCATCCGTTTGGAATTCATACGCACAACGACTCGGAATGTGCGGTCATCAATTCGCTGATTGCGATTCGTCAGGGTGCGATTCAAGTGCAGGGAACCATCAACGGCGTGGGTGAACGTTGCGGCAACGCGAATCTCGTTTCCATCATGGCGGACCTTGAGTTGAAGATGGGCTATTCATGTTTGCCGAAGGGACATATTCAACGCCTCTATGACCTGTCTCACTTCGTCGCGGAGGTGGCGAACCTCACGCCCGATGAGCATTTGCCGTTCGTGGGTAAGTCGGCGTTCGCGCACAAAGGCGGCGTCCACGTCGCGGCGACGCGGCGCTCGCCGCAATCGTATCAGCACATCGAGCCTGAAAAGGTCGGCAACAAGATGCGCGTGGTTGTATCTGATTTATCAGGACGCGGCAACCTGTTGAGCAAAGCCGAAGAACACGGCGTCGAAGTGGACGGCACGGAGGTTGTGCCCATCCTCAATGAAATCAAGGAACTCGAAGCGCGCGGCTTTTCGTTCGAGGCGGCGGAAGCATCGGTTGCCGTCATGCTCAAGCGGCAGGAGTCCGGTTACAAGCCGCCGTTCGAACTGATTGACTTTTTCGTCAATGTCGAACACCGTCAAGGACGTGGCATCTTTGCGGAAGCGATGGTCAAGGTGCGCGTGCAAGGCGAAGTGCTTCACACCGCCGCCGAGGGCAACGGTCCCGTCAACGCGCTGGATATTGCCCTGCGTAAAGCGCTCGTTGGATATTATCCCCGCATCAAGGATTTTCACCTGTCCGATTACAAAGTCCGCATTTTGGATTCAGACCACGGAACCGAAGCCATCACCCGCGTGCTGATCGACACCCGCAACAGCACATCCCGCTGGAGCACCGTCGGCGCGGGGACGAACATCATCGAAGCCAGTTGGCGCGCGCTGGCGGATTCGATGGAGTATGGGTTGATGGTGGCGCACTGAAATCACGACCGCCGACCACTGATTACTGCTCAGTGATTACTGGTCTGCCGTCAGCGGTCTGCGGTCAATTACAGAGACTCACTTGAACTTCAACATTACCCTCCTCCCTGGCGACGGCATCGGACCCGAAGTCGTATCCGAAGCCGCGCGCGTGCTGGAAAAAATTGCCAGCAAATACAATCACACTTTCAACTTTCAAGAACGCCTGATGGGCGGTTGCTCGATTGATAAGTATGGCACGTCCATCACGGATGAAACATTGGCTGATTGCAAATCTTCCGATTCTGTTTTGCTCGGCGCGGTGGGTGGACCGAAATGGGATGACCCCAACGCCAAAGACCGCCCCGAGCGCGGACTGCTCGCCCTGCGCAAGGGCCTGGGCGTCTTCGCCAACCTGCGCCCCGTCAAAGTCCACCCGGCGCTGGTGGATTCTTCGCCGCTCAAACCGGAGAAAGTCCGGGGCGTGGACATCATTGTGGTGCGCGAGTTGACCGGCGGGTTGTACTTTGGCTGGCCCAAAGGCCGCGATGTCAAAGATGGCCGTGAACGCGCCGTGGATACGATGGAATACTACGACTACGAAATCCGCCGCGTGGTGGAACTGGCCTTCAAGCTGGCCAAAGGCCGCAAGAGCAAGGTCACATCGGTGGACAAGGCCAACGTACTCGAATCGTCCCGATTGTGGCGTCAGGTCGCCACCCAGATTGGGGCGGCCAACCCGGATGTGACCCTGGAGCATGTGCTGGTGGATACTGCCGCCATGCGCCTGATCACCGGCCCGGCCTGGATGGATGTGGTCGTGACCGAGAACATGTTCGGCGACATCCTGACCGACGAAGCCAGCGTGCTGGCCGGTTCAATGGGCATGTTGCCCTCCGCCAGTTTGGGCGATGGCAAAGTCGGCCTCTACGAGCCGATTCACGGCTCCGCGCCGGATATCGCCGGCCAAGGCATTGCCAATCCGATTGGCACGATTCTCTCGGCGGCCATGCTTCTGCGCTATTCGCTGGGGCTGGAAGCCGAAGCCGCCGCGGTCGAAAAAGCCGTAGACGAAACCATCACCGTCGGGGCGCGCACCACCGACATTGGCGGCAAATTGACCACCAAACAGATGGCGGACGAAATCATTCAGCGAATGCAGAGTGCAGAGTGAGGAATGCAGAATTTTTTATTCACTCGCGCTGTATTTGAAATAGTTTGAAATTCATTCCGAACTGCGGCATTTCACATTCTGAATTCATCATTCTGCATTCTTCATTAAGGAGTTTTTATGGGCATGGAATCCAAATTCGTCTGGATGGACGGCGAACTGGTGCCGTTTGAAAAGGCCACCATCCATTTTTTGACCCCGGCGTTGCATTACGGCGCAGCCGTGTTTGAAGGCATTCGCGCCTACGACACCCCCAAAGGCCCGGCCATCTTCCGTCTGCGCGATCACGCCGAACGGCTGATTGAATCGGCGGAAATCTTTGGTTTCCGTGACCTGAAATTTACCGCGCAGGATGTGATTGACGGCTGTAAAGCGGTGGTCAAGGCCAACGGT
>CAYPCK010000454.1:0-2657 GCA_964409185.1 uncultured Anaerolinea sp.
GTCGGCGCCAGCCTTGATCGCGTCAATCGGGTCTTCCTTGTCGTAGGAGTGCAGGTCGCCGATGATGAGGAAATCCGCGTCGCCGCTGTTTGTCGGGTCGGTGGCGAGCCAGTCTACCAGGGCTTGCGCGGCGGCTTTACGGGTCTGGTTGCAGTTGCCCTGACCATCGCTAATGTCGGGGTCGCCCACATCGTTACAATCGGAGCCTTTGGATTTGAAGTGATTGACCACCACCGTAAAGCGCGCGCCGGTGGCGAGCTCTTCGAAGGTTTGCGCCAGCGCCGGGCGGTTTTTGGCATCGTTGAAGCGCGGGTCAACCGACGAATCGAGGATGGCGAAATCTCCGACCGGAACCACGGTGGTGGCTTTGTAGATGAAGCCCACGCGGATCGCATCTGTGCCGATGACGCCGGTATCGATGAAGGAATACGTTCCGGGTCCGAAGGCGGCATTGAGCCCGGCAACGATGCCGTTGGTCGGGTCGCCCAGCGGGCTGACGCCGGTGGTGTTTTCCAGTTCGTTCAAGCCGACCACATCGGCGTTCAAGCCCACAAGCGTGGCGAGCAGTTTATCGCGCTGGCGGGTGAACTCGGTGGGTTGGTCGAAATCGGCGCCGCGGCATTCCACATTTTGAAGCGGACCGCATTTGTTGTCCAATGGGTTGCCGGTGGGATAGTCTGGAGTGATGAAGAAGTTGAGGGTGTTCAGCGACGCGACTTTTACCCTGCCGCCGACATCTTCCGGCGCGGCTGGGCGCGGATTTACACTGTTGTAGGATGCGCCCTGCGTCGGCTGAATGCGGTACAAGCCGAATGCAAAGTCCATGATGCCGGTCACGTTCGATACCGTGTCGCCGCCGCGGAAGAGGTTCGAAAGGTCGAACGGGCTTCCATTGGGGTGAATGGCTGGGTTCGGGTTTTGAGTCGAGCGCCCGTCGTCGAGCGTGATCTTATCGAGCAGGAAGTCCTGGACGGCTTGCGTAACCCCGGGCGAACCGGGTTCGAACTCGGCGGTGGGGGTGAGGTGCCGTTCCGACGTGAGAACGATCTCGCCGAAGCGGTCGAAGTTAAAGTACTCCGAAATGATCAACGCCTGCGGGAAGGTGACGCGCATGCCTTCGTAGGCTTCGAAATCGGAGACCGCGTTCACAGGCAGAGACACGGTTGCGGCTGTGGGGAGGGCATTGCCGGAACTCAGCACGGAGACGCCGGTGAACGAGGTGATCTCGGTCAATGTGTTGAATTCAGAGACGACACCAATCACCTGAACCAGGTCGCCGTTCGCCACGTTGACCGCTGGGGATTTTCCGTCGAACACAAAGATGCCTTCCGAGGTGAGCGGGTCTGCGTCCACATCGGCATCCTCTTCCTGCACGTGGAAGCCGTTGAAGTCGCCGTTCGCGCCGCTGGCTCCATCCTGGAAGTCGCCGACCACGATGCCCTGAATGACCACGGTCTGCCCGGAAACCGGGCTGGATGCGCCGTTACCCTGCACATCGTGGATCTTCTTCTCTGCGGGACAACCGGCAAACTGACTGCCATCCACTTTCTTGCCGGGCGAGAACAGCGAGCCGCCCGAGCCTGTCGCGATGGAATGTTTGACGAGCGGGTCAGCCCCCGTTACATCTGGGTCGCGCGTCAGGGATTGATTGTCGCCGCCTTCCGCCCCGTAGGTGTAGCTCATTACGTTGACCACGCCATTGTTCAAGGTGACAGTATCGCCGGTGTTGTTCAACCCCAGTTGGCCGCTGGAAGCCGTCTGCGCCAGGCTAAAGCCAAATGTGCCGGTGGGTGTGCCAGCCGCAAAGACCACGATCGAACAACCGGCGGGGATGACCGTATTCGCCGGGAACGTGTGGCGCACTCCAACCCCGTCGCTCAGCGTCCAGCCGCTGATGTTCAAACTCGCGGGTTCGTTATTGACGATCTCGACGAATTCATCGTTCGTTGTATTAACGATGCCGTCGCCGTTCGCGTCGCCGTTCGTTGCATCCGGGTCGGCAAGGATTTCATTGATGACAATATCGACCGGTTCCTGCACCGTCAGCGAAATGGATGTGTTCCCCGCGCGGGCTTCGGCATCGGAGATCGAGCAGGCGAGGTTTTTCACGCCTTCGCTCGTGCCGCTATCCACAGTGGCGGCGAACGAGAAAATATTATCGCCGGCGGACGCGTCGCCGTTCAACCCGTCATCGAGGAACGATTGGGTCGTGCTTCCGCCAATGGACGAAAGATCGCAAACCACAGCCAAGCCGGTGCTGGCAGGGTTCGTGCCCGGGGTGACGGTCACCGCGAGCAAGGTCGGGTCACCCGGAGCGACGGGCGATGGGGTGGCAGAGCCGGTGCCGGAGGGGTCTGTGCTTCCTCCGGCGGCTGTGATGGAGATATCGTCGATCCCCACCCATTCGTCGCTTCCACTTGCGTCGGTAGTGATGATGCGAATTTGAACATCCGATTGATTGTCCACTGCTGCAGGCAAAGTTACATTGATTGGAGTGACAAGAGTTGCCGCACCGCCTGTTGTCGCATCAGAAATATACCCCGCTGGGATATTGGTAAAGTTACCGCTGTTGCCCACGCGGTATTGCAATGCAACCTGCTGTGTAGAGTTATCCGCCGAGCCGTCAATATCGCGAACGTTATATGAAATTCTGATGT
>CAYPCK010000455.1:0-2641 GCA_964409185.1 uncultured Anaerolinea sp.
CGCAACCTTTCCAAAATTCAGCGGGTGAATTTTGAGTTATAATTGCGCCTCGCACACGCAAATCCAACAGAGCAATCTGTGAAATAAAAGGAGTACGAATGTCGAAAGCCAAATTGATCGCCCCGTACGGGGGAAAACTGGTGAACCTTGTTGTCGAGGAAAAGGAACGCGAAGACATACTCGTCCGAGCCTCCAAACTGCCTTCCATCAAGATTACCATGCGCAATCTATGCGACCTTGAATTGCTTGCCACCGGCGGCTTTTCACCGCTGACAACCTTCATGGGCAAGGCGGATTACGAACGCGTTTTGCATGAGATGCGCCTTGCGGATGGGACCCTCTGGCCCCTGCCCATCACGTTGACAGCCGACCCGAAAGAACTGCCAACCGTCGGCGAAGACCTTGTTCTGCGCAACACAAACAACGATGTCATCGCCGTGATGACGCTTGATGAAGTCTTCCACTGGGATGCCAATACCGAAGCTGCACTGGCGTATGGCTCTACCGACCCGCGTCACCCGATGGTCTCTGAGATGGAACGTTGGGGCAAGGTTTGTATCAGCGGACCGATCAAAGTGGTGAACATGCCGAAATATCACGACTTCGTCAACCTGCGACTCACGCCGGCGCAGGTGCGCGAACGACTTGAAAAAATGGGACACGATAATGTTGTCGCGTTCCAGACGCGCAATCCGTTGCATCGCATCCACGAAGAACTCACCAAGCGCGCCGCCGCGGATGTGAAAGGTTCGCTCATCATCCATCCGGTGGTCGGCATGACCAAGCCCGGCGATGTGGATCACTATACCCGCGTCCGCACGTATCGCGCGCTGGTGGATCATCACTACGACAAGAACAGTACCCTGCTCAGTCTGCTGCCTCTTGCAATGAGAATGGCAGGACCGAAGGAAGCGCTACTTCACGCCATCATCCGCCGCAGCCACGGAGCGAATCACTTCATCGTCGGGCGTGACCATGCCGGGCCGGGAAAAGATTCCACGGGCAAACCGTTTTACGGTCCGTATGACGCGCAGGAGTTGATGAAGAAGTACGAATCGGAGATCGGCGTCAAGATGATTCCGTTCGAGGAATTGTTGTATCTTCCCGATGAAGATCGCTACGTGGAGGCGAAGGATGTTCCGCAAGGTGCGAAGACATTGAACATCTCCGGAACGCAAGTCCGCGACGATTACCTTGCCAAGGGAAAATTACTGCCCGAATGGTTCACGCGCCCGGAGACAGCCGAAATTTTACGCGAGATGTACCCGCCGCGTCACAAGCAGGGATTTTGCATCTGGTTCACCGGCTTGAGCGGCTCGGGCAAAAGCGCCACCACGCAAGTGTTGACCTCGCTCCTGCTCGAACGCGGACGCGAGATTGCGATCCTCGATGGCGATGTTGTGCGAACGCATCTTTCCAAAGGACTTGGCTTCAGCAAGGAAGACCGCGATACGAACATTCTGCGCATTGGCTTTGTGGCGGGTGAGATCGTGCGCGCCGGCGGCGCAGTGATTTGTGCGGCGATCAGCCCGTATCGTTCCACGCGCAACGAAGCGCGCAAGATGGTCGGCGAGAATTTCATCACCGTGTACATGGACACGCCGGTCGAAGTCTGTGAACAGCGTGACGTGAAGGGCTTGTATGCCAAGGCGCGCCAAGCCATGCAGGAAGGCAAGCCGATGGGCTTCACCGGCGTGGACGACCCGTACGAACCGCCGATCGACCCGGAGATCACGCTCAAAGGTTTCGGCGCGACCCCCGAAGAGAACGCGCATATCATCATCAAGTATCTTGAAGATCAGGGATATTTGAATCACAATTAATTGCGTAGGGGCGGGGAAACTCCGCCCCTACAAATTCATATGACCCCTCGCGATACTCTCCGCCTCGCCTCCTTCCTCAGCCTGATCCTGCTTGTTTTTACCGGGGTGTTTCTCGTTTTGCGCGCCACACCGAAAGGCTTGGGGCTTTCGGATGATTCGATCGCCTACATCGCGGGCGCGCGCAGTTTGCTCGAAGGAAATGGCTATCGCGAGGCATGGCTGGCAACGAATGGGTACGTTACGCACTTCCCGCCGGGTTTTTCGTCGGCGCTTGCTTTCATCGGTTTGTTCGGTCTTGACCCGCTGCGCGGCGCACGATTCCTCAATGCGATTTTATTTGGGTTGAACGCGGGGCTGCTTGGTGTTCTTGTGTGGCGCATGACGCCGTCGCTGACCTCCGGCGTGGTGATCGCCGCGCTGTTCGTACTGAACGGTGACCTCTTGCAAGTGCATACGGTCGCGATGAGCGAGCCGCTTTTTATCTTCCTCACCCTTCTCTCGTTTTGGATGTTCGACCTCTACTTTGAGCGGCCACCCTCCACGGTTGGGAAGGGAGTTGCAGGCGAATGGTGGTGGCTTGTTGCGTGCGCGTCTTTCGCCGGGCTGGCGTACCTCACGCGATATGCCGGGCTCGCCCTCGGCGCGACGTTCGTCGTTGCGATCTTTTTGTTGCGAACCACGTGGCGAAAACGACTAACCAGCATCGGAGTCTTTCTCGCAGGATTCCTTCCCTGGGTGTTGATTTGGGCATTGCGAAATCGCATCATTGCCGAAAACGCCACCAACCGCGCCTTCGCGTGGCATCCCATCACCGCAGA
>CAYPCK010000456.1:0-2631 GCA_964409185.1 uncultured Anaerolinea sp.
GCGCCGATCGCGCCGTACACGACCTGTCGTGTGCCAAATTCCCAAGTTGAATTATTGTTCATTGCTCTCTCCTTTTGAAATTTAAATTGGTTGAACACGAACTGACCCGTACATGTTAACCCTGCAACACGGCAATCGTTGCAGGGATGACGCCTAAGCATAGGCGGCGAGCGCCTCGGCGGTGAAAAAACGTTTGGTCTTGGGTAGCAGGCTCAAGTTCATGCGCAGAAGCGACGTGGGGCGCACGCGATAACGCGCCAGCAGGTCGAAGTCCTTCAATACCTCTTCGGGTTTTCCATCGGCAACGATGTGTTTATTGCCGAACAACAGGACGCGGTTGGCATACGTGACGGCAAGGTCGAGGTCGTGGGTGATGAACAAGGTGGCGGCAAAATTTTCAGCGACGAGCGATTTTGCGCCGTTAAGCGGGCGGCACATCGCATCCATGAAGTGGGTGTAGTTCGAGTAGTCCTGCCCGGCAGTCGGCTCGTCCATGATCATGATCTTCGATTGCATCGCCAGCACGGCCGCGATGGTCGTGCGTTTCTGTTGTCCGAACGAGAGCCCGAGCGGAGGATATTCCTCGAACCCTTTCAAATTCACGGTGGCGATGCTTGCAGACACCAAACGGGGAATCGCGAGAGGGTCTGTCCCCAAATTCTTTGGTCCGAATTCCAGTTCCTCCCGCACGGTCGGCGCATACAACATGTGCGTGGGGCTTTGGAATACGAACCCAAGCGAGTGCGCGATCTGGGCAACGCTCATCTCGCGCGTATCCTGCCCTTCCACCAGCACGCGCCCGTTGGTCGGTTTCAACAGCCCAATGGCATGCTTCACCATCGTGGACTTGCCCGCCCCGTTCGGTCCCAACACCGCGATCAAGTCGCCGCGATGGATCGCGAGGTTGACGTTTTCGAGGATGAGAGGCGTCTCGTCGCTGTAACGGAAGTCCACATGCTCGAACGTGACAAGCGCTTCGCCCCGATCCGTCTCGCTTCGTCTCTCCTGTGGGGTTGTTGCGGCTTTCTCCGGCATTTTCTCCGCCTGACGCACGCGCTTCACCACCCATTCCGCCGGGAGTTTCACCTCGCGGTGATCGATCGCCGTCGGCAAACTGGCGATGGACCCGAGATACTTCACCTGCCCCGCCTCCATGTACAGCAACCGGTCCGGCTTCGCAACAATGGCATCCTCTACGCGGTGCTCGATCAATACGACCGTCTTCCCTTCGTCTGCCAGACCGCGGAACACTTCGAGGGCTTCGTGAGCGGAAGCAGGGTCGAGGGAGGCGAGCGGTTCATCCAACATCAAGATGGAAGGGTTCATCGCCAGCAGTCCTGCCAGCGCCACTTTCTGCTTTTCGCCGCCCGAAAGATTGAATGTCTCCCGTTCGCGCAAATATTCGATCTTCAAACGCTTCATCGCCGCATCCACACGGGAAAGTATTTCCTCGCGCGGCAAGCCGAGATTTTCCGGACCAAAAGCGATCTCGTTGAACACATTGCTCGCCACGATCTGCCGCTCCGGATCCTGCAACAATGTACCCACAGTTTGAGCGACTTCAGCGATCTGCATCCCTGAGACATCCCGCCCCTGCAACAGGACCTTCCCTGCGCGCTCCCCTTTGTAGGAGCGGGGAATCAGCCCGTTGATGCAACGCGCCAACGTGGTCTTGCCGCATCCGCTGGAGCCGGCGATCAACAGCATTTCACCGGGCTTGAGTTCGAACGAAATATTCTCGATCGCCTTTTCCGGGCGCGTGCGATATTGAAAGGACAACCCTTCGATCACCAACGGGATTTTATTCATTGCGCCGCCTGAATCGTGACTTGAATCTCATCGCCAACCTTTACGCCGAGGGCGCGTTCGGCGCTTCCATTCACCACGGCAACCGCAAGATTCCCGGTGCTCCCCATGAAGGCAATCACTTCGCCCACGGGTCCTTCGCCAAACGTGTTGACCATGCCCTTGATTTGGTTATCGAGAATTTTCACTACAATTTTTTCCTTTTGCTCGAGTGCGGAATCCAAATGCTCGGCGCGGATATTGGACGAAATATTCCCAAAATGATCAATGTGTATCACTTCGCCGCGCCAGCCGGTTTTGGTGCGGATGGGATTTGGCAATTCGATACGCACCGGGTCTCCGAACGGTGTCCCCAAATCGCGCAATGGAACGCCGTTAGCCAGATGCGCCGCCACCGGCGCAAAAATATCGCGCCCATGAAAGACAAAACTGATCACGGGAAGCCAGTATTTGACCCGGTTCAATTCCACAAATTCGGTTTGCCACCCGGAAATCTCCGCCCGTTCCAACAATCCCGTAATCGTCCCGTTATCAGGACCCACATAGAACCAGTCGCCGATCTTCGCCGCCATCGGGCGGCGTTTGGTGCCGACACCGGGATCCACCACCACAACATGAATCGATCCTTTCGGGAAGTAAGGAATTGAACGCGCAAAAATATACGCGGCTTCTCGAATGTTCTGCGCTTGCACCATGTGGCTTAAATCGGAGATTTGAGCCAAGGGGGAAATACCCCAAATCACACCTTTCATCACCCCCACAGTGCCATCTTTGATTCCAAAATCGGTCATCAGGCTGATTACGGTCAACGCGCGCTCCTCAGAG
>CAYPCK010000457.1:0-2631 GCA_964409185.1 uncultured Anaerolinea sp.
GAGTGGCCAGACCAGATAGAACAAGGTCAGAAATATAAGCCGGTTTCTGTTAAGGGGGGCGGGGGTGTCTTTCGATGCGAAGAATGATCGGTAGAACGTGCGCCAAAACAGGCGGAGGTTGTAGTGCATGGAAGCGGCGTATCCTTTGCGTAAAGCCGATTTAAGTCGGCTTTACCGTTGTACATAAAAAAAGCCCGTGAAGGGCGTCTTCTTTTGGGTATTCTATCAGGGTTTGGATATATTGCGGAGTACGACTTTTTGCAAGCGCGAAGGAAGGGCGAGTAGAAATTTTCCTCGCCGCAGAGCACTTTGTATGAGGTTACAAAAGCGATATGGTTTCATCTGCTTTCTCAGCCGTTGTTTTTATCGCATCGCGTTAGGAATGTAATTTTTCGAGTTCCTGGAAGGCAACCATCCATGCTTTTTCCTGCCATTGGCGGGCTTCCTCCCACTCGGGCGCGCTTCGCCAGCCGGAGTGAATCAAATGGACGTGAGTCTTTCCGTTTTCAGGGATAAAGAACACAACAACATGGGTGAGCGGATCGGCGGTGTTGGCAAATTGTTTATATTGCTTGGGGCTTCGCCACTCGAAGGCGAGGAAGCGATCGGCTTCGAGCGCAGTCACTCGGCAACCAATGGTACTGTTGTTATCCCGGTCGTGAGGCTCCCAGAACAATTCGTATTTTCCGCCGACGACCGGTTCCACTTCGGCAACGGTGACCAACCACGATTCGAGCAAATCGTTAATTGTAAAAAACTCAAAAGCGCGGCGGGAGGGGCAGCGCAATGTTGCCCGGAGATGAATAACCCTGTCCATGTCAATATCCTTTCATGAAAAGATCGTATCCTTGTTTGGTGAGCGCGGCGAGTTCCTTGAACAGTTCAGGCTCGACCTGCTTGAAGTTGAAGCAGGATTTTCCCTGCCTGTGTTTGTTGAGCGCGGGGCTGATATTCTTCAACAGGTTGGGATACATGTAGACCGGCATGAGGTAGAACGAGACATAATTCTTCTTTATTTGCGCCGAGCCGAAGAATCATTCTTTTTTGTATTTCTCGCTGTATGGACCGTCGAGGTAGTACGTGTCAGCCGAATCTATTTTGAGGGTGAGTTTTTTCTCGTACGGTTTGAGAATCGCTTTGAGTTTTTCATAGACAACAGTGGGGGAGTATGTGTTTGGCATGATTTATCCTCTCAAGGGGATACAACATTCACACGGATGTAAATCGGGTCGCCGAAGGCAAGCCCATCGGGGTCGAACGCCTGCCATGCCGATTCAAATTCGCCGTCGCTGAAGGGCGCGATGAAAAAGATCTGGAGGATGGCTTGCGTCCCCGCGCGGGCGGGGAAGAGCAAAATTTCCTCGGGCGCGCCCAGGTTCGCGCCGCCGATGTGAATGAAGCGATACTCGGCGTTCCAATCGCATGTTCCGCTGTTTTGCACGAGCCACCGCTTATCAATCGTCGCGCCGTAGGTGACGAAGGAATTGTCGGGCACTGTCAGGTCTTCGAGGTAGGTGAGATCGTTCACGCAGGATTCAAGCGCCGAGGTCGAGGCTATCGTGGGCAATGGCGTGGATTGCGCAACCGCAACATTTTGTGTCGGATTGATGATGAACGTCGGTTCGATGAGCCGGGATTGGGATGTCGGAGGGATAAACGGAGTCGGTGCGGCGGCGGGGGAACACGAGGCAAGAAAAATGCCGGGAAGGAGAATCAAAATGAACCTGGGGATGAAGCGAAGCATGTCGAAATAAAAAGGGCGGACACGACAGTCCGCCCGAAAGGGTTTACGCTTCTTCGCCGGAGCCGCCGTCATCTTCGCCGCCGCCGATTTCGAGCGGCATGGCGATCTCGCCACTCAGGGCTTTCTGGCGGATGATGCCGTCGATCTCAGCCAACAGATCGGGGTTGGAGCGCAGGTACTCCTTCGCGTTTTCGCGCCCCTGACCGATGCGGACATCGCCGAAGGAGAAGAACGCGCCACGCTTCTGGACCACCTCGAACTTGGTCGCCAGATCCAGAATGTCGCCCGCCCGTGAAATGCCTTCGTTGAACATGATGTCGAACTCGGCAGTACGGAACGGAGGCGCAACTTTGTTCTTGACCACTTTGACGCGTGTGCGGTTGCCGATGACTTCCTCGCCGACTTTGATGGCTTGAATGCGCCGCACGTCGAGGCGCACGGAAGCGTAGAATTTGAGGGCATTGCCGCCTGTGGTGGTTTCGGGATTGCCAAACATGACGCCGATCTTCGAGCGCAATTGGTTCGTGAAGATCACAGCGGTTTTGGTCTGGTTGATCGCGCCCGAAAGTTTGCGGAGCGCCTGCGACATGAGTCGGGCTTGCACGCCCATGGTGGCGTCGCCCATATCGCCCTCGATCTCGGAGCGGGGGACAAGCGCGGCAACCGAGTCGACGACGACAATGTCCACGCCGCCGGAGCGAACGAGGGTTTCGGTGATCTCGAGGGCTTGTTCGCCGGTGTCGGGCTGTGAGACGAGCAGGTTGTCAATATCCACGCCCACGCGGGCGGCGTAGACCGGGTCGAGGGCGTGTTCCATATCAATGAAGGCGGCCGTGCCGCCGAGCTTTTGCACTTCCGCAATGATGTGCTGGCAGATGGTGGTTTTA
>CAYPCK010000458.1:0-2611 GCA_964409185.1 uncultured Anaerolinea sp.
GGTTTTATTCGTGGACGGTTTTCTCCGCGGATTTTCGTGGGTTCAAAAAAAAATCCGCGCAAATCCGCGCAATCCGCGGCAAATGCTCTTCTTCTTTTTATTAATTGCATCCCTGCTCGGGGCGTGTAAACAACCCGAAGCGCAGGGCACAGATGTCCCCACAGATGAGCCGCAGATCGTCGAAGAGACTCCGGTGCGGGTTATCGATCCTGCCAGTGAGGTGGCCATCCTTTCCGTCGAAGAGAATGGATATTCTCATCTCTTTTTATTCAAGTCGCTCGACCTCTCCCTAACGCGCATCACAAGTGGGGAATCGAACGACACTGCCCCCGCATTGAATTCGGATCGCACCCAGCTCGCTTTCGCCTCGGACCGCGACGGCGATTGGGATTTGTACGTAATGGCGCTCGATACTGGCGAGATCAAGCAGGTCACCAACTCGACGCAATATGATTCCGCTCCATCGTGGTCGCCGGATGGGCAGTGGCTTGCGTTCGAGACCTATCAAAACGATAACCTTGAGATTGCGGTCGTAAACGTGGACTCGGGTGAGATTGTTCCGCTCACCCAGCATCCCGCTTCGGACCATTCCCCCGCCTGGGCGCCGGACGGACGCCACGTGGCTTTCATTTCCTCGCGCGGCGGCGACAGCGACGTGTGGCTTGCCGACCTGGATGTCGCCGGCGACGACCGTTACCAGAATTTGAGCAACACGCCGTTCGCCTCTGAGAACTTCCCGTTTTGGAATCGCGACGGCTCGCAATTGTTGTGGTCGTCCATTTCGCAGACGGTCGGCTTTAGCGGCATCTATATATGGAAAGCTGCCGAACCCGAACGCGCTGCGCATTGGGTTGGCGATGGAATCATCGGCACATGGAACGAAGCCGAAGACCGCGTGCTCGCGGCGGTCAGCGCGCCGAACCAAACTTTCCTGACGATGTATGATCTGAACGGCGAAATCCTGATCTCGTCGATCCCGCTCAGCGGACGCGCGCGCGGCATGACCTGGGGAAGCGCGGCTCTTCCGAACCCTTTGCCTGATTCGTGGACCCAAGCCTCGGGTCAAACGCCGGAAGCGCTTTGGTCGCCCATCGTCACGCCGAGCGGAGATGTGCCGGGCGGACGGTTCACCGTCGTCCCGGTCAACGATGTGCAGGCGCCCTTCCCTCAATTGCACGACCTTGTTGACGAATCGTTCGTCGCATTACGACAGCGCGTTTCATCGGAAACCGGCTGGGATGCGCTTGCAAGTTTGGAAAACGCCTTCGTTCCATTGACCACTTCCCTCGAACCCGGCTTGGACAATGACTGGCTTTACACCGGTCGCGCGTTTGCGATCAACTCCTTAATGTCCAACGCCGGTTGGATGGTGACTTTGCGAGAAGACGTCGGCTCGCTGACGTATTGGCGCGTGTACGTCCGATGCGCAATTCAAGACGGTTCCCTCGGCGAACCGATCCATAACGCTCCGTGGAATCTCAACGCGCGTTACGACCTCGAGCCGAAGACATATGAACAGGGCGGCGAGTACGCCCCCGTCCCTGCCGGGTATTGGGTGGATGTCACCTCTCTGGCGCAAGCCTACGGTTGGGAGCGGTTGCCATCCTTACCGACATGGCGCACGTATTACAAAGGCGCGCGCTTCACCACCTTTGCCATGACCGGCGGCTTGGACTGGTATCAAGCCATGCGGGAGTTGTACCCCGTCGAAGCGCTTGTCACGCCGACCAAAGTTCTGGCTCCGACGTTAACCCCCACGAACACAGCAACTCTCACGCCGACGAAACGTCCCACCCGCACGCCGCGCATAACGTTCACGCCGTCGCTGACTCCAACGATCACAACCACGCCGCCTCCGCCTACATCTACACCAACGCCGCCGACGGTGATTCCTTAGCTTACTCTGTCATTGCGAGGGCGCTTTTGCTCTTCGCCCGAAGCAATCTCATCGAGCGGCTCGCAATGACGAAGAAAAAATGACTCTAAAACGTCTTTTTTCATCTTTCTTCACTTCGACCTGGCTCAGTGCAAGCTTTCTTCTCCTCCTCACCGCCTGCACCTACGAGATAGGTAATGGAGTCACGCCCACGCCGGTGATTCAGCCCGAAGCGATGAATCAGCCTGAGGTCCCGTTCGAGGCGTTAATCACTCCATCGCCGCAGCCCTTTCAGTTCAGCCTTCCAACACCCGGCGCGGAGCCGGTCACAAATTGGCGTCCGCCTCTTTACCCGGTGCCGTGGGCGATCTCTCCATACGATCATTTTTTCTTTAACCGTCCCATCGCCGCGAATCAAACCAACTGGCCCGCCGCGGATTATCGTTATGGCGGCGTGTTCTTTGGGCGCAACATCGTTCATACCGGCATCGACATCCCTTCGCCGGAAGGCACACCGATTCTTGCGGCTGGACCGGGGACCGTGGTTTGGGCAGGCTGGGGTTTGTTCCTCGAAACGCCGGGAGATGCGACCGATCCGTATGGATTGGCGGTCGCGATTCGGCATGACTTCGGTTACAACGACCAGCAGTTATATACGATCTATGCCCACATGAGCCTGATGAACGTGATCGTCGGTCAGCACGTCGAGTCGGGTGAAGTGGTCGGGTTCGTCGG
>CAYPCK010000459.1:0-2602 GCA_964409185.1 uncultured Anaerolinea sp.
CAGCCCGAACTCCTGCTCAAGCATTTGAAGCGCCTCGAGATCGCCCTGGGAAGGAAGCCCAGTTTCGAGAACGGTCCGCGCCTGATCGACATGGACATCCTGTTCTATGACGATCTTGTGCTGTATTCGACCGCCTTAACCATCCCCCACCCGCGCCTGCATGAACGCGGCTTCGTCCTCGTCCCGCTCCTGGATATTGCCGCGGAGCTCGAGCACCCGGTGAAGAAGAAATCCGTCCGTGAATTGGCGCTTTTCGCCGATGTAAGCGGGATCCGGAAGTTCGACCAATGAACAGACCCATGTTCCTGTTTTATTTTTCCATCAGCCTCGCCATCCTTTCCAGCGCTCTGTATCACTTCACCGCCAAAAGTACGCCGTCCAACGTGAATTTCCCGGTCTCGCTGTTGGTGACCTACGCGGTTGCATTTGTGGTCACTCTGTTCGGTTTCTTTTTCTTCCCCACGACGGACGGTGTCGCAATCGAATTGAAAAAACTCAACTGGGCGAGCCTCGGACTTGCCGTTGCCATCGTCGGCGTCGAATTCGGCTTTCTGCTCACCTACCGCGCCGGTTGGAATCTGGGCATTGCCGCCGTATTGACGAACGTGGTCGCCTCGTTGATCCTCGTCCCTGTGGCGATTCTGGTATTCAAGGACAGGATTTCGTGGGTCAACGTGGCTGGGATCTTGGTTTGCCTCGCGGGCTTGGTCATGTTGAACTGGAAAAGATAAATGGAGATTGTAAAACGCGTTCGTTCTGCCGCTCGTATTTTGTTGAAGGGTGGACCGCAAAAGAAACTGCGCAATGCGATCCCCGCGATCGCAAAAGAAGAGATTGCAGAGATCAACCAATTCTTTCCGCGCGAAAAGTTTTTCATCCTCGGTCACGCGCGCTCTGGCACTACGCTGCTCACGCGGCTGGTGCGGTTGCATCCTGAGGTGCATTGCAACTATCAGGCGCACTTCTTCACGCGCAAACCGTTGTTGAAGTCGTTGGTGGATTCGGCTGAGATCGAAGAATGGCTCACGCGCAGGTCCAACCGCTGGAATCGAGGGCGCGACCTCTCGCCGCTCGTCCTGCGCGCGGCGGCGGATTTCATCATGGAGCGCGACGCGGCGCGCGAAGGCAAACGCATCGTCGGCGATAAGAGTCCCTCGTCGGTGATCCATGGTCAAGCCGTG
Organism: uncultured Anaerolinea sp.; assembly: GCA_964409185.1. Lineage (GTDB taxonomy): Bacteria > Chloroflexota > Anaerolineae > Anaerolineales > Villigracilaceae > Defluviilinea. The sequence continues at coordinate 1,182 of CAYPCK010000459.1, forward strand.
CGCGACATGCACGCCATTTACCCCGACGCCAAACTCGTCTACATCGTGCGCGATGGGCGCGATGTGCTGATCTCGGAACGTTTTCGGAATTTTGTGGAGGAATCCAAGTTTTTATCCGCGGAAGATAAACGCATCCTCGCGGACCTGCGGGCTGATTCAGCCTCGTTCACGGATGGACGCCGTTCGATCTTCACCGAGTCATTCATCCGCCGCGTGGCGCAGGGCTGGGCGACAAATCTGCAAGAGACCGATGTGGAAGCGCGAAGACTGTACGGCAAAAATTATTTTGCTTTACGCTACGAAGATCTGCTGAAAGACCCGTTCAAGGAAATGTCTCGTCTGTGGAAATTTCTCGGCGTGAAGTCTGTCAACCAGGCGCTCGAAAAGAAGATCAAAGCCGAAATGGCGTCCAACCCCGACGAGGAGTGGCAGGCAAAACGGGATGAAGGCATCGCGTCGTTCCTCTCGAAAGGACAGGTTGGGAACTGGCAAAAGTTATTCTCCGCGCGCGATACATCCGTGTTCAAGGAAGTCACAGGTGAGATGTTGCTGAAGTGGAAGTATGAGGAAGTATGAGAAGGATAATGATTGGCAGGGCGGGATAATATCCCGCTCTACAGAAAAACTACCATGAAATTTCTCATCGCTGGTCTCGGTTCCATTGGCCGCCGCCACATGCGGAATTTGATCGCGCTCGGCGAAACGGACATCGTTTTGTATCGCACGGGAAAAAGCACGATGCCCGAAGAGGAACTCGCTGGTTTTCCACAAGAAACTGATTTACATGTGGCGCTCGAAAAACACAAACCTGATGCGGTAATCGTTTCGAATCCGACATCCACGCATCTGGATGTGGCGATTCCAGCCGCGAAAATGGGATGCACCCTGTTGCTGGAAAAGCCGCTCTCGCATTCGATGGAACGGATTGACGAGTTGCAAGCCGCAGTTTTGCAGAGCGGATCGAAAGTGCTGATCGGATTCCAATTTCGTTTTCATCCCGGTATGATCCGCGCAAAGCAATTGATCGCGGATGGCGAGATCGGACGCGTAGTTTCCGCGCATGTGCATTTCGGCGAATATCTGCCCGCGTGGCATCCATGGGAGGATTATCGCAAGGGGTACGCGGCGCGCGCCGACTTAGGAGGCGGCGTGGTGCTGACGCAATGCCATTCGCTTGATTATCTTCCGTGGCTGGTGGGAAATGTCGAATCCGTTTGGGGTTTCACCGCCAAACTTAGCGACCTTGAAGTGGATGTGGAAGACACGGCGAAGATCGGTCTGCGATTCGAGAACGGCGCGTTGGGGAGCATTCACCTCGATTACAACCAGCAACCGCCGTCACACACGTTTGAAGTTGTTGGCACGAAGGGGTCCTTGCAATGGAATCTCGCGGATGGCGCGACGAGAATCTACCGGGCGGA
>CAYPCK010000460.1:0-2598 GCA_964409185.1 uncultured Anaerolinea sp.
CGATAGCCGGCGCCGTCGCAGGACCTTCCTCATCCAAACTCTTCAGCCACATGGCGGTATCCAGCGGAGATTGCGATTCCTGTACCATCGGTGATTCAACCGGAGCGGGCTCGCCGAGTTCCTTCGCCTGCCGCACCCACTCCGGTTCTTCCGCCGAACGCTCCTCGGGTTTCATCAACAAGCCTTCGGTCGAGCCTTGTTTGACGGCGAGACTCTCCAGCCACGCGAAGGCATCGTCTTCGGTTGGCGCGCTCTTGCCCGGCTCTTCGACAGCCGCCGCAGGTTCGGGTTCGGTCGCCATCGCTTCGGGCATCCCCATCGTCGGGGCAATCGCCTCCGGCTTGGGAGCATCGGTCAGCGACTTCGCCTGCTTCACCCAATCCGGCTCCTCGGTGGAGCGTTCATCGGGTTTCATCAACAACCCTTCGGTCGAGCCTTGTTTAACGGCAAGACTTTCCAGCCAGGCGAAGGCATCGTCTTCCGCTTGCGGCGTCAACCCCGAAGTATCGAGAGATGCCGCGCCTGCCGGCGACCCTGCCGCGGCGGGCTGCGCAGGAGCAGGCGAGGCAACTTCGCCGCCCAAACTTGTCAACCAATCCGGTTGATCCCCGGCGGCGGTGGGCTGTGCGGGCGTTTCCTCCGCGCCAAACGATTTCAACCACTCCGGTTGTTCGGATGCCGCGGCGGATTCGGTCGGCGCGTTTGCATCCGCGCTACCCAAAGACTTCAACCAATCCGGCTCTTCGCTGAACGCGGGAGCGGGTTGTGCGGCGCTTTCCGGTTGCGCGAGGTCTTTCATCCAATCAGGCGCGGCTTCGGGTGAAGCGGATTCTTTTTCCGGCAGGATGCTCGGGTCGATGCGGTTCATCCAATCGGGCATCGATTCGGCGGGTTCCGCAGGAACGTTTTTTTCAGAGGGTTTCAACTCGCGCACCCAATCGGGCATTTCGCCAGCCGCCAATGGCGCGGCGGCAGTGGGAGGCAATGTTTCATCGTCGTCGAACATCGAAGCCTTGCTCTCATCGAATGCCCCCGTGGATTGACCCCAACCGGCCTCCCGCAAAAAGTCGGGGATGTTGTCGTCGGAGGGCGAAGCAGGCGCGCTGGCGAGTTGAGGCGGCACCTGGGTTTCAGTCTCGAATCCCTTGCGGAGCCAAGCCGGCTCCGGTTCATCCTTCGCTTCGAGGCTGATGCCGCGCGATTCGCGCCAGTCGGCGGGCATGCCCACAGGTTGTCCGCTCCAATCGAGTTTTTCGATGGAAATGGCGGACTCGGGCGCTTTGGAGGTATCGAAGATCGAGCCGCTCACATGCGCCGCGTACGGGTCGAGTTCGACCACGCGCTGACGGTACATCTGCACATTGTCGGGTTTATCGGCGCTGAAGATTTCGACGAGCACGGCGTTCGCATCGTAGCAATACGGGTAGCGCCGCAACAACGACGAAGCGGCCTCCGCCGCATCTGTTTTCTGCCCGCTTTTGTAATGCGCTTTCGCGAGCAAGGCGCTCATATCACTGCGCCCGGGATCTTCGCCGAGCACGTGCTTGATCTCGGAGATCGCCTGCGGATACAACTCGCCCTTCACGTACATTTGGGCAAGCGCGCCGCGCGTCATGCGGATGCGAGGCGGCGCCGAACCGTCGCGCCGCGCGTACAGCCGTTGCAGTTCGCTCTGCACGGCGGCGTTCGAGGGCTGGGTTTCGAAGGCGCGCTCCATGTGCCAGATCGCATCGTCGAGTTTGTTTTCCTCATCGCGGATGATGCCCATGCCCACATGCGAAACAAAGTCGCTCGGGGCGCACACCAGCACGCGCGAGAAAATATCCACGGCATCGCCGTATTTTTTCATCTCCAGGTACGCCTTGCCGAGCAGGCGATAGGTTTCGAGATATTTGGGGTGAGATTTCAGGATGTGAAGACAATGAGCCACGACCTCATCCGTTTGGCCGCGGTCCAACATGGTTTCGATTTCGCGGTTGTATGCCCGCAGGGATGTTTTCGCCATGAATGTCTGCTCCTGCCGCTATTATAACCCACCTTAATTGTAGAAAAGCGGCAGAGGCTGAACGACATCCGTACTAAATCTGTGCGCGGTGAGAGTCATTTCGCGCGCTTCCGCCAGTTTCGACTCATCATTGGCATGAACCGTGAAAAGAGGCTCGCCTTTTTGAATTTTGTCTCCAACCTTGCGATGGACAACCAGCCCCACCGCGTGGTCAATCGAATCGGATTTCTTCGCGCGTCCGCCGCCCAGGATGACCGCCGCCTCCCCCACGCTTCGCGCCTGGATTTGGGAGATGCTCCCTTCCATCGGCGATGCCACCACCTCGACAAATTTCGCGCGCGGGAACTTGGACGGATCATCCACGTAGGCCACGTCGCCGCCTTGCGCCCTCACCAGCACGCGGAACTTTTCAAAGGCGGAGCCGTCCGCCATCGCTTTTTCGGCTTGGGCGCGACCAGTGGTCAAGTCTTTTGCGCGTTTGCCGAGCACAAGCAGGTGAGCGCACACATGCAGGCAATGCTCGCGAAAGTCTTCTGGTCCGCCGCCTTTGAGAGTTTCAATGGCTTCAATCACTTCGAGTGAGTTGCCAACTG
>CAYPCK010000461.1:0-2594 GCA_964409185.1 uncultured Anaerolinea sp.
CGAAGGCATGATCGAACTGCTCCGCCCGATCGGCATTGTCGAAATGGTGCGCACGGGGCAGGTCTCGATGACGCGCGGAGTCAACGACGGCGTGCGCCGCGTGGCTGGCACGAACGGCAACCGCTACGACGACGTGATGGAACTGGCGGAGATGGCCCCGTGAGAGCAAGGATGAATGTCCAAACGTGAAGGATGAATTGGACGGTGGACCATAGACCGCCGACCGCAATACATGCGGTCTGTCGTCAGCGGTCCATGGTTATGGTTCGATGGAATTATTAAACTCAAGGAGAAGAAAAGAATATGGCAAAAATTAATTTCGGCGGCACGGAAGAAGAAGTAGTAACACGCGAGGAATTTCCATTGGAGAAGGCGCGTGAAGTGTTGAAAAATGAAGTTGTCGCTGTGCTGGGCTACGGCGTGCAGGGACCGGCGCAGGCGTTGAACATGCGCGACAACGGCATCAAGGTCATCGTCGGTCAGCGCAAGGGGACGAAGAACTGGGACAAGGCTATCGCAGATGGCTGGGTCGCAGGCGAGACGCTGTTCTCTATTGAAGAAGCCGCCGAGCGCGGAACGGTGATCCAATATTTGTTGTCCGACGCGGGTCAGCGTTCGGAATGGTCGAAGGTCGTGGAATGTTTGAACGAAGGGGACATGCTGTATTTTTCGCATGGATTTTCCGTCACTTTCAAGAATGATACCGGCGTCATCCCGCCTCCGCACGTGGACGTGGCGCTGGTCGCGCCGAAGGGATCGGGTCGCAGCGTCCGCAGGAATTTCCTCGACGGTTCGGGCATCAACGCGAGTTTTGCCGTGCATCAGGATAAAACGGGACGCGCCTACGAACGCGCCGTTGCCCTCGGCATCGCCATCGGCGCTGGATATTTATTCCCGACCACGTTCAAGAACGAAGTATACAGCGACCTGACCGGCGAGCGCGGCGTGTTGATCGGCGCGTTGTCCGCGATCATGGAAGCGCAGTACAACGTGCTTCGCAAGAACGGACATTCGCCCAGCGAAGCCTTCAACGAAACAGTGGAGGAACTTACGCAATCGCTCATTCGACTGGTCGGCGAAAACGGCATGGACTTCATGTACGCCAACTGCTCCACCACCGCGCAACGCGGCGCGCTCGACTGGCATCCGCGTTTCCGTGCGGCGGTGGAACCGGTGTTCGAGGAGTTGTATGCCTCGGTGAAGAGCGGGAACGAAGCGCGCATCACGCTCGAAGCCAACTCCCGACCCGATTACCGCGAACAACTCGATAAAGAACTCGCCGCCATCCGTGACTCGGAAATGTGGCGCGCCGGCGCGGCGGTGAGGTCGTTGAGACCTGAAAATTGGAAAAAATAAACCCGACCGCGGACGACCGACAGCGGACTGTGGTCGGCGGTCCATCGTCTGCGGTCACGTCAAAAGGAAGACTCCATGATAAAAAATAATTACGTCAGGATATTCGACACAACATTAAGAGACGGCGAACAATCGCCGGGCGCGACGATGACTTCGGCTGAAAAGTTGGAAGTCGCGCGGTCGCTGGCGCGCATGGGCGCGGACATCATCGAAGCGGGCTTCCCCGCCGCCTCACCCGACGACCTCGAAGCGGTCCGGCGGATCGCGCTTGAGGTGGGCAGACCAGCCGCAAGTGGGGAAGAAGCGAGAGTCCCCATCATCGCAGGGCTGGCGCGCGCGAATAAATCCGATATCGAAAAAGCGTGGGAGGGTGTCAAAGACGCGGCGCGTCCGCGCATCCACACTTTTCTCGCCACGTCGCCGATCCACATGAAGCACAAGCTGAAGATGGACCCCGAAGAGGTGGTGCAGCGCGTGTCCGAAATGGTCGCGTATGCAAAGTCGTTTTGCGACGATGTGGAATTTTCACCGGAAGACGCTGGGCGCTCCGACCCCGAATTTTTATACGTAGTGTTGGGCGAAGCGATCAAGGCGGGCGCAACGACCTTGAACATCCCCGACACGGTCGGGTACACAACGCCCGATGAGTATTTTGCGTTGATTGACGGCATCATCAAACACACGCCGGGCATGCACGACGGCATCACAATTTCTGTGCATTGCCACGATGATTTGGGAATGGCAACAGCAAACACGCTGGCGGGGATTCGCGCTGGTGCGCGACAAGCCGAAGTAACGGTGAACGGCATCGGCGAGCGCGCGGGCAATACTTCGATGGAAGAAGTGGTGATGGCGTTGCGCACGCGCAAGCCGGTGTTCAACCTTGAAACGGGAATTGACACGACTCAAATTTCTCGCGTCAGCAAACTGGTCAGCAATTACACGGGCATGGTTGTGCAACCGAACAAGGCGATTGTCGGCGCGAACGCGTTCGCGCACGAAGCGGGAATTCACCAGGACGGTATGCTCAAGCATCAGACCACCTATGAAATCATGCGCCCCGAGGATGTCGGCGTGAATCAAACGAAACTCGTGTTGGGCAAACACTCGGGTCGTCATGCGCTGCGCAACCGCCTGGCGGAGATGGGACATTCGCTCGATGAGGTTGAACTCGACAAAGCCTTCGCCCGTTTCAAGGAACTCGCCGACCGCAAAAAAGTCATCGTGGATGCCGACCT
>CAYPCK010000462.1:0-2592 GCA_964409185.1 uncultured Anaerolinea sp.
TTGGATTAACAGCCTGCCTCCCGCCATCGTCCGCTCGAAGCCGGGGTTGATCTCCCTGCGGGGGATGGTGTCGGCTATGAAGGGATATTTGCCGGAAGCAAAGGCACTGCTTGATATGGCAGTGGAAACATATCAGAAAGGTCAAAATCAAAAAGGTCTGGCTCTCGCATTGGTGCGGCGCGCGCATGCGTTGCGCTTGCTTGGAAACTATGAAGATTCGATCAAGGATGTCAATGGCGCCCTAGAAATCGCCGAAACGGATATGTCGATGCAAGCGCTCTATGCGGAAGCGTTGCGGATCAGAGGGCTGAACTCGTTTCGCTTGGGTCATTCTCGCAACTCGGTGGATGACCTTGAACACTCGCTTCATCTTTACAGTGAGTTGAAGGAGACGGGAAGTGTATCCCTGCTTTTGGTCGAAACAGCGATGGTTCGTGCCGCTATTGGTGACGTTGATGCCGCAAAGAATTTATATCAGGAAGCCCTGAATCGATTGCGGCGCGAGAAAAACTTCCGCACGCAGGCGGAGACGCTGAATAATTTGGCAGTGCTGTATCTTCAACTGGGCGAGTACGAGTTCGCATCAGATACTTTTGAAGAAGGGCTTGTATGCGCCCGTAACAGCCGGAACCAGCACGCCGAAGCGTTGATCCTGGCTGGTTTGGGCGATTTGTATACTGAGACTGAAGAATTCGGTGCCGCGGAACGCGCCTATGAGCAAGCAGACGTTGTGGCGGGTGATAGTTCTGCCGCCTTCATTTCCAATTATTTGATATTGGCACGGGCAAATCTGGCATTGATAAAGAACGAAACAGAGTTGGCCGATACGCTGCTTAAACAATTCCGCAAGAAACTGAAAATTAATCCCTCCGGATACGAACGTGGTTTGTGGGCTTTGTTGGAAGGCAGGCTTTGCTTCCTGACGGGAGATTATCGGAAAGCGATTGTTCATTTAAATGACGGCAAATCCCGATTTTTACAGGATGGCCGTGAGGCGGAATATTGCTGGTCTGTGATCTGGTTGATGGCGACATACAACCAATGCGGAGAAAAGGAAAAGGTTCGGGTTGAATTCAGGGAATTGATGGATGCGCCAAGCGTATCGAATCACGCCTTGACCATTGCCCTGTTCCAAGCGTTCAACTGGTTGACCGCCCTGCAAGCGGATGCTGAGATCGGGCGGCAATTGGGCGGCTTGCTCGACAAAGCAAGACAGTTGAATACCAGAATGCCATCCGTTCGCAGGATTTTACGAAGGCTTGCCCAATCAATTCAAATGCCGACAGCCAGTATCAAAATCCGCGCGCTGGGGCGGGCAGAAGTGGTTGTCAATGGAAAAGCGGTGAACGTGTCTGATTGGCGTACTCAATCGGTGCGCGATTTATTTTTTTACTTCCTTTTCATTCAAGAACCGGTGACCAAAGAGCAAGTGGCGGAGGTTTTGTGGCCCGAGATTGACGACCCTGATACACTTAAGACAAGATTCAAACAGGGGGTATACTGGCTTCGGCGCGCCGCTGGCAGAAGCGCAATCTTATTTGAAGATGATTATTACCGGTTCAATCGGGGCATGGACTATGAATACGATGTAGAAGCGTTTGAATCCTATTTGAAAAAAGCGTACCAGACACGGGATGTGATCGAGCGTTTGAGTTTATATCGCAAGGCGGTAGGGCTGGTGGATGGACCTTTTCTTGCCGATCTGGATGCGGATTGGGTATTGATAGAACGGGAACGATTGGGGCGCATCTATCGCGCGGCTTTGGATGAACTGGCTCAACTGTATTTGGATACGAACCAAATCCAGGAATGCCTAGAAATTTGCGAGAAGGCGCTTGCCGAAGACCGCTTTAACGAGACAATCTACATGGTGGAAATGCGCGCTCACGCCGCCTTGAGTGACCGGTCCGCTGTTGTGCGGTTGTATCAGGAGTATAAGACCATGCTCATGGATGAAATGAGGCTGGAGCCTTCTGATGAGATGAATAAAATCTATCAGGAGATAATACTTCGATAATTACATTTATTCCCGCCCGATCCGTATTTGTGCAGTATATATAAACTTGTTCGTAACCACGCCACATATGGGGGGGTGTATCGAAATCTTGTCTAGACTGATTTTGCAGACTGTTTTGTAGCCTGGGGGAAGGTATCATGGGAAAAAATTGAAAGAAGGAAATTACCCATGAATAATAACCTCAACTTCCATACACCTGCCGACGGATGCACAACCGGCCGCCGATCCCCGGCTGATGGTTGCACCACTGGCCGCCGATCTCCGGCGGACGGTTGCACAACCGGTCGATAGTAAATTCACATACTTTGGAGATCATCATGGCATTGCTCACCTTCGACGCCTACAAAACCCCCTCCATGGGCTATCGCCAGAAACCCATCGTCCGGACCGGACTCCAGCGTCTATTTGCCGCGGCAGTTGTCAGCGGTCAGTTCCGCGAGATGTTGATTCGAAAACCGGAAGAGGCGCTGGCAAAAGGTTACCTCGGTCAGCCATTTACACTTACCGAACGCGAAACCACTGTCATCAAATCCATTCGCGCGGAAAACCTGGCTGATTTTGCCCAGCAGGTGAAT
>CAYPCK010000463.1:0-2590 GCA_964409185.1 uncultured Anaerolinea sp.
GTTGTGCCTAGATTGGTCACGGCAATCACCAGTGTCGAGCATTACGTGAGCGTTGAAAAGTTCGCGATGTTTTACGAAAAAAGGTTCGCGAAGAGGATTGAAGGCACAACCATCAACAGCAACGCTTAAATCGGCGTGCCGGTCCGTTCATTGACCTCTGCAACCTTTTCCGGAAGCAGGCGGTCGAATGCGGCGGCGAAGATCACGCGTGTGGAAGAGAGGAACACCGTTCCGCACCAGCCGAACCACCACAGGCTCATCAGCCCAACCACGAGAAATTGAACGAGTTTGTTAGAGGTTAGGAAAGCGGCAAACAACGCAGGATAGGGCCAGACCGGGAGCGCGGGCGCAACATCGGTAAAGCCCCAAGCATAATTCCACCACGCCGCGCCGGCCTGAACGTAAAAGTCCCAGCCGACGGTTTTACCAATCGAGTACAACAACAAAATCCCAAGAACCGTGGTCGCGCCTAACGCCCAGCCCATGCCGGAGACGTTGCGCTTGAAATCCGTCGCGCCGCGCACTTCGCCGTACAGGGTCGCGCCCCAGTTGGGCCACAAATTGAAGAAGACCATGTAGGGAAGCACAAGGAAGACGGCAAGACCCAATCCACCGCCAGCCAACGGAGTGATGGCTCCAGCGGCCGCGCCTAACTCTGCGGTTGCATCGTACACACCGGCTTGCGCGCCAAATATTGCAATCGCATTTGCATCAAGCCCGGTTTTGAATGCTGCGTTAGAGCCTGTAAGAAACAAAATGATCACAAGCGCCAGCCCTAACATGCCGCCATAGAACGAAAACTTTTGTATGCGAGCGTAGGTCTTCATGCCCAATGCAATGAAAACACTGACGATGGCAAGGGTGATCAGGGAAGAGGTAAACGCGCCGTCTTGCGTGCCGGCAAACCACAGCGCCGTATCTTGCGCGCCGAGAATGCCGAGGATTGGCACAAGCACAATGTGGCGGAACATATCGCCGTACAGCGGCACCCACAACCACAAGATGAACCACCAGCCCGTGACTGCAAGGATGAATCCCACCGCGCCGCCGAGGATGCGGCTCTGCCAGACGTAATCGCCGCCGGAACGGGGCATCACCGCGATGAGGCTGGCGTACACGATCACCTCGAAGAAGATGAATACCGCGCTCACGATCAACGCGTTGATCATCCCGCCCTCGAAGTAATACATCTGGCTGAAACTATACAAGCCGAGGGTCACGAGGTTGATCGAGAAGAACGCGTAGATAAACGCGTCCATGACCGACCACGAACGCACCATGCCGGTCGCTTTACGGACAAACAAGTTGCTCATAACACATCTCCTCTTAATAAATATAAGAACGGGTTGAAACCGCTTTTCATGGCTTACAACCCGTAACTGCCCGTAGAGTTATCCTGTTGTTAACACGTAATTTTCGATTTTGTCCCTTCCCAGTTGCACAACCGCGCCCAACAATGCACCCTGCTCATACATCGAGCCGGGGTTGATGCAGAGCGTTCTGCCGATACGGGTTGACCCCCGTCCCTCGTGGATGTGTCCATGCAAACCCAGCAAGGGTTGATGTTGTTCGATGACCTCGCGCAACGCCGTCGAACCGACCGGCTTGAGCGCCTGCCCCGCCAACACGGGGCGTAAATCCTTATCCAGTTCGGGAGCTTCGTCCAGTCCCGAATGATGCGGCGGCACGTGGATGTTGAAGACCGCGTTCTTCGGGTCTTTCAATTTGGAGATCATCGCCTCATACCGGACCTTGAGTTGGTCCTCATCCTCTTCGCGGTGCGTATCCCACGGAGTTCGGTTGCTCCACCCGGAGGCGATCATTTCGTGGTGGTCATCCAATTGGGTGACCTGCCCCTCGACGAGGAGCACGCGCTTCGACGCGCGCACGATCTCGTCCACCTCATCCATGTCGTCGTTGCCCGGCGAGCAATAGACTTTCATCTCCGTGCCGTTCAGTTTTTTCTCGGCAATCTCCATCCATTGCTGAACGACTTTCAATACTTCAGCGTTGAAGATCTCTGTTACGCGACCCGGGTTCTTTTCCAGTTCCGCCATCTCGTCGGGATTGGTGAGGTACGGATAATAGCCGCGGCTCCGCACGCGCTTTTTCATTTCGGTTAATTCGTCTGCGTTCGTGATTGGAAAGTCTTGCTCCAGCAATGTAACTTTGTAATGTTCCCCGCCTTGATGAATGAAAGGCACCACCGCTTTTCCGGTCATGTCGCCGCCGAGAATCAGAACATCCACTTCGTAGAATTTCCCCGCATTCAAGAACTTGTTCCAGCAAATATCCGAACCATGAATGTCTGTCGCAAAAAACAGTTTGGTCACGGTCGTACCCTCCGCAAGGGAAATGGACTGGCTCTATCGCTGATTATACCGGTAAATGAACACACATACACAGGGAAACACGGAAACAAGGAAATGATGTTTCACCTTGTCGCCTTGTTTACCTGACTACGATCTATGGATACACCCTCTTGATGGTCCTCGGGAAGGGAATCGCCTCACGGATATGTTCGATGCCGCACAACCACGCGACGACCCGTTCCACACCCATGCCGAATCCTGAGTGCGGGACCGAGCCA
>CAYPCK010000464.1:0-2343 GCA_964409185.1 uncultured Anaerolinea sp.
GAACTCAGCCCCGACGATGTGGAAGGTGTGCGCCACGGGCATCGTGTCAAAGCCGAGCCGGATACCGAAGTTGGAAAACGCGTCCGCGGCGTGAGCACCCAGGGCGAACTCGTTGCGTTGATGGAATGCCTGATCGGCGAAGACGGCGCCCCCGCCTGGCAACCCAAGAAAGTTTTCTTCACCAACGACGCTTGATTCTCCACGAATGCAACGTTAACTGTTATCATTCCAGCGCCTTCACCGGCGCTGGAATATTTAAAAGACATGCAACATTATCGTTCACTCGAGGAAATTTCAATTCAACGATCATGGCTGGCTGTTGGAGTCTTCGACGGCGTGCACCGCGGGCACCAGAGAATCATTAATCGTCTGACGACAGGCGCGCGCGATAACGAAGCGACGGCTGTTGTTCTGACGTTCGATCCGCATCCCTCGAAAGTGTTTGGACGCGGCGAGATCAAACTCTTGACCCTGCCCGCTGAACGCGCCGAAATATTCCATGGCATGGAGGTGGATGCAGTAATTACACACCCCTTCAACAAGGATGTGGCAGACATCACCGCGTTCGACTTCATGCGGCGCCTCAAAACCCGATTGGGGCTGGTTCACCTCGTGCTCGGGTATGATTCTGCCTTGGGCAAAAACCGCGAAGGGAACGCGACGCGGCTTGCCGAGATCGGCTTGGAGTTGGGGTATACCGTCGAAACGGTGCCAGCCCTCAGCGACGAGAGCGGCGTGATCTCATCCACCGAGATTCGAAAATTGATCACGGTTGGAAAAATGGAGGAAGCCGCGCAGTTGATGGGGCATCCCTATCGCCTGCGCGGACCGGTCGTCCGCGGCGATCAGCGCGGGCGAACGATCGGCTATCCCACTGCAAATATTGATTATTCAGTTGACAAATTGATTCCGCCCAAGGGGATTTATGCATGTCGGGCGACTCTTGATAAAAAGAAATTTATTGCCGCGACCAACATCGGCATCAACCCCACCTTCACGCCTGACAAAAAATCTGTCAGCGTGGAGGCGTATTTGCTTGACTTTGACCGTGAGATTTATGGCGAAACCCTCGAACTCGAATTTGTCTCCCGATTGCGCGAGGAGTTGAAGTTCGACTCGGTGCAGGCGTTGATCGAACAGATCGGGCGAGACGTGGAGCAGACACGAAAGATTCTGGGAACGGAATGACCGTTCCATTTTTGTTTGATCCGTGTTTTACCCAATAAATCAAAGGAGGTAATCATGCCGCAAAATGGAATTCATGCCATGGTGGGAGTGGCGGCGCGCAAGTGGATGCCGCACAAGGAATGGCTCTTGCTTGGCGTTGTGCTGGGCAACATGGCTCCCGATCTCGATAACCTGGCAGTGGCATACGCCACCCTGATCCGCGGCGACATGCGCGGTTTGCACCGCACGTTCACCCATAGCATTTTCACGATCCTGACTGTGCTGGTTGTCTTCTACGCTCTCGGCGCCGTCACGAAAAACCAGAAGTGGCGCAACTTTGGGATGGGGTTTGGGGCGGGCATCCTCATGCACATTCTGGTGGACCTGGTCGCATGGTTTGGCGGGGTGGAAATCCTCTGGCCCCTCGGCGGCGAAGTCAACTTTTGGAGTTGGTTCACCGTCCCTGCGTGGTTGAACTTTCTCCTAGAGACGGGTGAGTTCCTTGCTTTCGGTTTCTTTTTCCTTCTGCTGGGTTCGCTCGCCCGCAAACACAATACGGATATAACCAGCCAGGCTTCGGCACGAACGCTCGCGTATGTGCAGTTTGGGTTGTTCGTAATATTCGCCTCGCTGTTCTTTCTCAACGGCAACACTGGGTTGCCGTACACGATCTTCGGAGCGCTTTACTTGCTTTCGATGATCGTTGCGATGGTGATGACGGTGCGAATGCGAAACACGATCGAAAGAATATAGATCAACCCTTCAGGCGACCTTCGGGTCGCCTTTTTCATGGGTATAATCTGCGAGATTTTCAAGAGGAGTGTCTCATGCCCAACCGTGAAATTTATCTACTCTCACCGCGCGCGCTCAGCCCGGAAACCATTGCCGTCGCGTTTGCCAAAACATCGCGTTCGCCCGAATCGTTCCGCGCTATCGCCGCCGAACTCAGTGACGAATCCTCCGCGAAGTTTCACGAAAAGTGGGTGGTCGGGTATGGTCACGCATCGGTGGCGGAGCACGCCGTCCTGCACATCGCCTTTGAGAACGTTTCGCGCGTTGCCATCGAGAGCATCGAGTCGAATCGACTCGCCTCGTATACCGAAAAATCCACGCGCTACCAGAAATGGGGACAGGACGATTTTACGATTCCGCCTGAACTGGATTCGCATCCCCTCT
>CAYPCK010000464.1:2353-2584 GCA_964409185.1 uncultured Anaerolinea sp.
CGCCTCCTTATCAAAGCCTATGCCGATTCGCTCAACCCCGTGCGGACTCTCATCCTCGACCGTTTCCCCCGCCGCGAGAACGAGAGTGACGACGCGTGGGACCGCCGCATCCGCTCGAAATACGTGGATGTGTGCCGCTTCCTCCTTCCCGCCGCCGCGCTGGCAAACGTCGGCATGACCGCGAATGCCCGCGTCATCGAGAATATGATTCGCAAAATGTTATCCCATGAA
>CAYPCK010000465.1:0-2574 GCA_964409185.1 uncultured Anaerolinea sp.
CCGCGTCCACGCGCGCCGACAGCGATTCAGCCAGCGCGTCCGCCTCCTCTTCGTGACCCGTCAACTGCCCGACCAGCCTGACCTGCTCATACATCTCGGCAAACGTGACGGGATTCTTCAGGTAATAGACAGTGATTCCCAAATCTTCAAGCGACTTGACCTGTTCGGGCGTGTTGATCTCTGCCGCAAGCACGAGATCGGGCTCCAAGGCAAGGATGGCTTCGGTATTCAGATCGCCAAATGTAGAGCCGATGCTTGCCACATTCAACGCTTCGGCGGGGTAATCCGAAAAGTCGTCGCGGCCGACCACCTGCGAATCTGCGCCGACGGCAAACAAAATTTCCGTCAACGACGGCGCCAGCGACACGACGCGTTGCGCGGGAGCATCGAGGATCACCTCGCGCCCGAGCCCGTCGGTGTAGGTCATGGAGGTGGATACCGGCGCTTCTGTCGCAGGGACGGCTGTCGCTTCCGTGGCGGCAGGTTCCGTCGGGACAGGTTCAACTGTCGGCGCGGCTTGAGGCGCGCACGCGGCCAGCAACGCGATGAGCAAGGTGAGTAGTAACGTCTTGCGTAACATGGTTTCTCCTAGGTGTGTTGTGTAGCGCCGACTCCGCGCAGCGCCCTGCGGGTAAGTCGGCAGTACGTGAGAATCAAAATCCCCAGCCGAAGCCGGGGAGGTTGGAGAGGCAATCCGAAGTGGACCTGTCCTCCACCTCCTTCCGCGAGAGAGTGGTAGAACCGACCAGAGCGGGCGACCTGACTTCATTAGTTGGGTAGTTGTTAGTTGGGTAGTCTGCTAGTTCAACCATCGAACTAGTCAACTAGCCAACCATACAACCATCGAACTAATTTCACAGTTGCGCGACAGTGTTGGAATTACACCAACTTCGCCGCTGGCTGATCGATAATCATGTGGCGCGATTGTATGCCCGTTGGAAATGCCCGTCAAGTGTATAATGTGGGCGGGTAGAATCAGCCCGCACGTTGCCGGCGAAGCAAAAAACTTCCATCCAAAAGCGAGGCGCTCACATGAGTTCAGAGTTCAAGCTCACGACCGAACAAATCCAGGCAAACGTTCCCGTCACGGTCTTTCACGTCAGCGGCTGGCTCGATGCGCAGAGCGAAAGCCAGTTCCTCGAAACAGCACAAACCGCCTACGAGAGCGGCGCGCGTTACCTGCTGATCGACATGAAAGACCTCAATACCCTGACCAGCGCGGGGATGCGCGCCCTCCAAAAGGTATACCAGCTCTATACGCCCCGGGAAGAACACTTCAAAGTGGCTCACTTAAAACTGTGCAACGCGCCGGCTCAGATCTACAACGTGCTGGGGCTTACGGGCTTCCTGCAAAACATCCCCATGTACGAAAGCCTCGACGATGCGTTGAATGATTTTGGCAGGGAGTGAGAGAACGGAATTACCCCCCACGGCTCTTCGGGATCGAAGAGTCGTTTTTTATAACGCCGGGAGCGGTCTGGATGAAAAAGTTTGTTTAAAAAATGCAAGTTGGGGAGCGTACAGCCGCGACTACAATTAAAAAGGTTGTAATGGGCATTATATGAAAAAACAAAACCCCCTCTATGTTGCTTTGCTGATCATCTCAGCCACGATCACCTTTTCGGCATCTTTTATTGCGTGGAACCGGAAAGCGCCGGGGTCTGCGGTGTTGCGCGTGTTGTTGATGTTCATGTCGTTGTGGTCCGCCGCCTCCGCCGCGCAATATTTCCAACCCAGCCTGGAGGGCAAGGTCTTTTGGTTGAATGTCACGATGATCCCCATTGTGGTCGCGCCGGTGTTGTTCCTCGTTTTTGCCCTGCAATTCAACGGCAACCCGTACTGGCTGGCTTCGCGCGCCTTGTCGGCGATCTACATCCTCTCCGCCGCCAACCTCCTGCTTCAATGGACCAACCCATTTCACCGCCTTGTTCTGTCTTCGATCCAACTCGTCGAACTGAACGGATATCCCGTGCTCGAACTTCAACGCGGACCGCTGTACTTCTTCAACCTGGGGTTTGCCTATACCATGATCACCCTGGGGATGCTCGTGTTGATCCACGGCGCATTCCGTTCGGGTCCGTTGTATCGCAGTCAATATCGCCTGCTCCTTCTGGGGTGCGTCATCCCATGGGCGTTCAGCGTCTATAGCCAGATCAAATTCGATACGATCAGCGGATTGGATACCTCCCCGATCAGTTTTGGAATTACGGGCATCATTTTTGTTTTCGCCACCCTCCGTACCGGCTTGATGGACCTGATCCCCGTGGCGCGCACGCGCCTGATCGAAAACATGGGGGACGGCGTGCTGGTGCTCGACGCGCAACATCGCATCGTGGACATCAACTCTGCCATGGAGGCGCTGCTTGCAGAAAAGTCATCCGCTGTCCTCGGGCAGAATATCATCGAGATCCTCGGCGGTTGGGTGGAACAATCGAGCGGCATATTTGGCGATTCCGACCTGCAGACCGAACTCCGCATCCCTTCGGCGTCATCTCGTTTTCTCGACTTGCGGATGACCCCGCTCCGCAATAAGGATGGACAGGTCACCGGCAGGCTTCTCGTCTTCCGCGATAT
>CAYPCK010000466.1:0-2572 GCA_964409185.1 uncultured Anaerolinea sp.
GATTTGGACATGTGAACCTCTTTTCCTGAATCGATATCAACGCTTGATCATTTCTTTTTTAGATAAAAGATGAATTTCTCGCCCTCGGTCATCGAACGGAGCATTTCGTTGCCGGTTTGGCGACTCCAGGCTTCCATATCCGGCGGCGCGCCGGGGTCGGTGGCGATCATCTTCAACACCTGTCCTGACTGCATCTCTTTCATCGCCTTGGATGTTTTTACCACCGGCATGGGGCAGAGCATGCCGGTGCAATCCAACACCTGATCTTCTTTGATCACATCTACCATACAAGCCTCCTTTTTGATTGACCCCTGAATATTACTGAAAGGCGGCTCCGTGTGCCATCCCTTGCGCGGGTGAAATTTGCCTCCCCCGCGCGGGGGAGAGGCTGTATTCGGATATAATCCTCCCATTCCTGAAAATTTTGCACATGAGTGTGCCACATGTTCATACGGTCCATTAAATCGGTATTTCAATCCAACCGGGTCTTTTTATTCCTGGTCTTTTACCGGTGGGCATCGCTATTACCGGCGATCTTTTCCCTTTCGCAACCGGAGTCCACGCCGGCGGGCCGGGCATGGGTGTTGGCTCTGGTCCTTTCGGCGAATCTCATCGTTTCGTTCTTCAACCACCGGCTCAACAAACTGGTTCTGGATAAGCCGCTCACGTTGGGAATTGATCTCCTCTTTTCAGGGCTTGTCCTTTTCCTGAGCGGCGGCGCGGGGAGTCCCTATTACCTCTATACGCTTAGCCCATTGCTGGCTGGCGCTTTCTTTTTTCAGATGCGCGGCGCCCTGACTGCCTCCGCGTTCTTTACGCCCATCTATTGGCTGTGCATCACCGCATCACAGGTGGAATTTCAAACCTCGCGACTCTACATTGAAATCGCTGGCTTATGGCTGTTCCCCATTCTCTATGCAATTCCCTCCTCCCTACTCCGCGATATTTCCCGCGCGCGCGAGGAACTTTCGCTGGCGCGCGATGAACTGGCGGATAAACATGAGAACCTCGCCGTTGCCCATCGCCAATTGGAGATCATTCACGACCTCACCGTGCTCCTGCAAGCCGCGCCGGATCTCCTTTCTGTGCAGGAGCGCGTCCTCGGAGCGGTAACGACCGACCTCGGTTTTTCCAAAGCCGTCGTAGCCATGGTGGACCCCGCCTTGGAAGAATTGGGCGGTTGGATGGTGTATCCGCCGGAAGCCTCCTTTCCGAGCACAAACCCTGTGTCGCTCAAATCGGAGAACGGTCAGATCAGCAAGGCACTGCATAACCGCCAACCTTTTGTTTCAGACCAGACACCGTTAATCCTCGACCCAACCTTGGATCACTGGCTGAGTCAAAGCCGCTGGTTCGTTCTGCCGTTGTATTTGAGGGAACACCCGGTGGGAGTGTTACTCGTGGACGAATCGGGACTCACCCCCGAGCGCGAGTCCACCTTGATGACGGTCTCGAATCAAGCCGCCCTTGCGCTTGGCACCACCATCCTCTGCATCGACCGCGCCCGACGCCTCGCTGTCGAGACCGAGCGCAACCGCATCGCCCGCGACATCCACGATACCGTCGCCCAATCGCTCTTTGGCATCGTTTACTCCCTCGACGCCTGCATCAATATGCTCCCCGCAAAAGCGGAGGATGTAAAAAACGAGTTGATCGAATTGCGTTCGCTTGCCAACAACGCCCACGAGGAAGTACGCCGCTCGGTCTTCGACCTTTGGCCCTCCGCGCTCACCATCGAACTTTTCATGGCAGACCTCACCAATTACGTTCAAAGTTGTTGCCGCCCGCGCTCGTTCAGCGTCATCTTCAACCATCACGGTGATTTCAACTCGCTCTCGCCCGGGTTGCGCAGGACGATCTACCGCATGGCGCAGGAATCGCTCGCAAACTCTGCGCGGCATTCCGGCGCGCCATCCGCCCGCTTGTGCCTGACGGTTGCCGACCACGATGTATACCTCGATATTTCCGATTCAGGCAGGGGCTTCGACCCCTCGTCTGCCCTTTCACGGAGCCAAAACCGCGAACATTTCGGGTTGCATGGCATGCGGGAACGCGCCCGCGCCTTGGGAGGCGATTGCAATATCATCAGCCAACCCAACGAAGGCGCGCGGATTTTGATCCATCTGCCAATTCACAACCACCACCATGCCTGATTCGATCCGCATCCTCATCGTAGACGACCATGCCGTAGTTCGCAAGGGGCTGGCGATGGTCTTACGGCTTGAAGCAGATCTCGAGGTGGTGGGCGAAGCGGAGAATGGGAGAGTCGGCTTGGAAGCGGCAAAATACCTCCAGCCCGATATCGTCCTCGTGGATCTGATCATGCCTGTAATGGACGGGCACGAGATGACCCTTGCCCTGCGAAAGACGCACCCGAAAATCAAGGTCATTATGCTGACGGGTACGGAAGTGGATGACCGCGTCTACGACCTGGTTGCCGCCGGCATTGAGGGGTATGTTTTCAAGAACATCGAACCCGGCGAGTTGATCCGCGCCATTCATGCCGTTGTGCAAGGTGAGGCGTATTTGCACCCTGCCGTGATGAAGAAGATTCTTTCACGCATGGAACCGC
>CAYPCK010000467.1:0-2571 GCA_964409185.1 uncultured Anaerolinea sp.
CCAATTCGGGTTTGACGCAAGTATACGCACCGGTCAAATAAAAAGCAACAACCTGAAATTCCCATTTCGCCGCAAAAACTTCAAGTGTGGTACAGTCGTGCCGTTATGTCTGTTTTTGCCATCGGGATTCTGCTCGTCAGCGCGGTGCTGCACACCGGCTGGAACCTGCTCATCAAACAAGCCGAGGATAAATACATTGCCACCTTCTGGCTGGTGACGTTTGGCGGGTTGTTTGCCATTGTGGCGTTGTTCTTCACGGGGTTGCCTCCGCGCAAAATGTGGATGTTCGCCGTCATCAGCGTGTGCATCGAGGCGGTGTATTTCATCAGCCTTTCGTATGCCTATCACGATAACGACTTCTCGTTGATCTACCCCGTGGCGCGCGGAGCGGCGCCCGCCTTTCTTGTCCTGTGGTCGTTTGTGTTTTTACAGGAGAGGTTGACCAGCGGTGGGATACTCGGTCTCGCGCTCATCATCGGTGGATTGATCATCATCGGAGTTAATACGCTGATGCAGGCGCATGTGACGCGCGTCCACTTCAAGGGTGTTGCAGTCGCGCTCTTCATTGCCTTTTTGATTTCGATCTATTCCGCCATTGACGGGTCTGCCGTCAAAAATGGATATGCCCTGCCGTACGTGATGGCGATGTTCGCGCTGGTGCCGTTCGCGATCTCTCCGTTCGTTTTTCGACAGTACGGCTGGGCGCGCATTCGGGAGGTATTGGTCAAACAACCAGTTCGCGTGCCGCTGGCGGGCGTGCTCGGCGTGCTGGCATACCTGCTGGCGGTGTTCGCGTACTCGATTGCCCCGTTGAGTTATGCTGGCGCAGTGCGGGAGGTGAGCGTGGTCTTCGGCGCGTTGACCGGTTGGTGGCTGTTGAACGAACGACTGGGGGCAGTGCGCGTGTTCGGCGCGTTTGTCATCTTTGCGGGGATCCTGGTGATCGCGGTGTATGGATAGAGAGTCACTCGCGAGAGAAGCGTATGATGGTTAATGCCTCAAACAGTGTATGCGAGACGGATGAAATGACTCTATTGAGGGTTGACGGGGAAAGTAAACGACCATGGTCCCCTATAGAACTCCCACGTTACGTCCTTGAAAATCTTTTTGAATACAGGATCTATGGAAAGTAATTCTGTTGGGAACTGCAAATAAACGGTTTCATCGAAGGCGTCCATTTTCACACAATCAATGGTTATTGAGTAATTTCTTTCAGCCATTTCCTGGCTGACCTCCAGGCAGTAATCTGATTGACCAGACTCTCTTGTATATAATTTCTCGATATCCAATGAAATTTCCTGAGCATGCGCGGGGATCTTGACTGCAAATAACAAAAATTCACATCTTTGAGTTATTTTCTCATTCTCGTCGTATCTCCAGTACATTGTCCCCTCCTCAACAGGATGGGCTTTTATGTCGGCGACGGACAAAACTACACCTTGGGGCTGCCCTGGATAAGTCAATTGCCATCCTTGCTGGTTCGGTAAGTCGTAGCAAACTTCCACTCGGTACCGGCTTGCTTCCGTGTGTGCAGAAATCAATCGCATAGCAACTTCGTTCGCAACAGTAATACTGGATGTTTCAGTATTCGAAGGTTTGTCAATATCTTTCGTGGGTCGAATTGTTATCAAAACCAGCAGTAATAGAACGATTATCGCGGCTAGCACAAATCCCCCAAGATTGGTTGAATTGAATATTTTCGCCATAACACTCACGGGCAGGGTGTGAGGCATTCAAGCCCCACACCCTGATCGAAAACTAAGGCTGCGTATATTTGAAATGGAAAACCCAGGGAGCACGGCGGGCGTCCGTCAGGACATCGAGAGCGAATTCACGAGCAGTCTCATTATCCATGGACTCTGGTTTTTGAATTACTCCAAAGCCTCCAACATTAGATTCTGTTGGGCAAGATACTTTTATCTTACTCTTTTTCTCATCCAACTGCTTCTGTAGTTCAAGGCAATCAACTTTATCTGGCTCAGAGACGTAGATTTTCTTTAGAAACAGGATAAGATTTGCTCCATCTTCAACCTTCACAGGGAAGAGCAGGTACTGGCACTTTTCTGTTTCGACGCCATCAGAAGCAATTCTTACATCCAACACTCCTTCTTCGCTCACCGTGTAAATCTGACCGTTGACATTAAGAACAGCGTCATCCGGGCGGCTTGTAAGAAGCCAATCACGATCATCCGGTAGTGAAAAACAGATATCAATTTGAAAGTATTCGCCTTCCTGGTGCGCGCCGGATACAACCATGGCAACCCCATTAAAAGCCAGTTTCGTAACTGGAACGTCCGAGTAGGTTTGTTGCTGTTCATTGAGTTGCTTTTCACTCGCGCTTGCAGACAATGAGTTGCCAACGACAAAGGCAGACAAGCCTATCAAGGCGAGAAAGAAGAAAGTCCGCCCGAAAAATCGTAGTAAGGTAGTTTTTCGCATTTCGATCTCCTTAATAGGCTCCTGTACATCTTGCCAAATCGTTAATCAAATAGTTCATTGGAGATATTCCTACATCTCCGCAAGCTCGATACCCAGAGCCATACCGTTGGTTAGAGTAGATATTGATACCCG
>CAYPCK010000468.1:0-2566 GCA_964409185.1 uncultured Anaerolinea sp.
GCGAACGTGAAAAAAACAGCCAAGTAAGTCTGGCTTGTGCATGGAGAAGAAAAACAAGCCCTGACGTTGACGGAGAAACTTGCGGAGCAGGGCATGCAGGATGTGTTTTACCCCGACCTGCATGACAGCGACGAAATCTGAGATATAATTCCGCCCGCATTGGGGAAGGTGCCAGAGTGGTTGAATGGGACAGTCTCGAAAACTGTTGTGGGCTCCGGTCCACCGAGGGTTCGAATCCCTCCCTTCCCGCCAAAGTGAGACGCGTCCGCGAGGGCGCGTTATTCTTTCCAGCGAGGACGTGGTAAGATTCTGGAAATGAACCTAACTCTTGCGCTCGCACAGATCTCCACCAAACTGGGGGATGTCGACTCAAACCTCGAAAAACACCTCGATTATATTAAACAAGCGCGCCAACAAAATGTGGACCTGCTGGTTTTCCCCGAACTGTCTCTCACGGGTTATGTCTTGCAAGACCTTGTTGCCACGGTTGCACACTGCCCAACCGAGAATGACCGGATATTTAAGCATTTGATCAAAGCCTCGGAGGATATCGACCTGATGGTCGGTTTCGTGGACGAAGATGACCGTCACCGTTTTTACATCGCCTCCGCTTATCTTTCCGCTGGGCGCGTTCTGCATGTCCATCACAAAGTCTACCTGCCAACATATGGACTTTTTGACGAAGGACGCTTCTTTGCCTGGGGGGATGCTGTGCGCGCCTTCGATACGCGTTTCGGCAGGGTGGGCATGCTGATCTGCGAGGATTTCTGGCACGCTTCGCCGCCGTACCTGCTGTGGCTCGACGGGGCAGACCTGATGTTGTTCAGTTCCGCGTCACCGGGGCGGGGGCTGAACGATAATGAAAAACTCGAATCCGCCCGCTGGGTGGAACGGGTCAGCAAGGCGTATGCCAGCATGTTCACCTCGTTCGTTGCCCATTGCAATCGCGTTGGGTTTGAAGACGGCTTGTTGTTCTGGGGCGGGGCGACGATCAACGACCCCAACGGCGAACTTCTCGCCCAAGGACCCTATTTCGAGGAAGCATTGACCGTCTGCCAGCTCGATCTCAATCAATTGCGACGCACTCGTGCGCGCCTTCCGTTATTGCGAGACGAGCGGACCGCGCTCGTGCAAAAAGAGATGGGCAGAATCCTTTCCGCCCGCTAGACGGACTGTCATGAAAATTGACCTGACCATCAATACACAAGTTGCGCGGCAGATCCTGACCGGTTTCATTAATAGCGAAGTGACTCGCGCCGGATTCTCCCGCGCCGTCGTGGGGTTATCCGGCGGGATCGATTCTGCGCTTTCGTGCGTCCTCGCCGTGGAAGCGCTGGGGAGGGAAAATGTTCTGGCGGTGAGAATGCCATACAAAACATCCAACCCGGATTCGCTGGCGCATGCCGGCTTGCTGATCGAACAACTCGAGATTCCCAGCAAGACCATCGAGATCACTGATATGGTTGAACCGCTCTTTATCCGCGACGAGGGCATTTCAAAACTTCGCAAAGGCAATATCATGGCGCGCGAGCGCATGATCGTCCTGTACGACCAATCCGAGGTGTTCAAAGGACTGGTCATCGGCACGAGCAACAAGACCGAGATTTTGCTTGGATACAGCACCCAGTTCGGTGACTCGGCGTCTGCCATCAATCCTATTGGCGATTTGTACAAAACCCAGGTCCGCCAGTTGTCGCGCGCCATGAACATCCCCTCGCCGATCGTTGACAAACCCCCTTCGGCGGATCTGTGGGATGGCCAAACAGACGAAGGCGAACTCGGCTTTTCATATGATGATGTAGATAAACTTCTCTTTCTCTTGATCGACCAGCGCTACAGCCCCCTCGAATGCGTGGAAGCCGGGTTCGATACCGGGTTTGTGGAAAAAGTGGTCAAACGTGTGCAACGGATGCAATACAAGCGAATGCAACCTCCGATTGCCAAACTGAGCAACCGCACGATCGGGTACGACTTTTTATACCTGCGAGATTGGGGAACATGAGATTTCACCTTCCTCTGGCGCTTACACATCGACAATACCTATACCTCTGGCTGGGATTGCTCGTTTCAGTGGCTGGTTCCAACATGCAGATCGCCGCGATCCATTGGCACGTCCGCGAGTTGACCGGGGAGCCGGACCCCTTGGCGTTAGGCGGCATAGGACTGGCGCGCATTTTGCCCGTGTTTGTTTTTTCGATCATCGGCGGAACGGTGGCAGATAATTTCAACCGTCGAAAGATTCTATTTCTCACTCAGTCCATTGCCGCTTTGCAGGCGGCTACCCTTGCCTACCTTACATTTACCGGTCAGATCACCGTCTGGCATATTTACGCGTTAACGGCGATCCAAGCCACAACGATGGCGTTTGATCTGCCAGCCCGTCAGGCGATGGTTCCGAATCTGGTCTCACGTGAGCACCTGCCGTCCGCGTTCAGCATGGGATCCGTTGCGTTCAACACTGGCGCCATCGTTGGACCCCTGCTGTTCGGCGTCATTCCAGAAGGGGGACAGGGACTGGCGTACTTGTTTAATTCGGTTTCTTTCCTCGCTGTCATCCTTGCGTTGA